>JAEXRB010000191.1 GCA_023438325.1 Pseudomonadota bacterium
GTCCATGAGATGGCCGGGAAGCAGTTGTTCATCCCCCAGACGCAATTGCCTGCCCTCGCGTGTGAGCGCCTTGGCGGCACGGTTGCACGTGATGACGCGGGCATTGGCATCGAGC
Source organism: Pseudomonadota bacterium (assembly GCA_023438325.1). GTDB lineage: Bacteria > Pseudomonadota > Gammaproteobacteria > Xanthomonadales > Xanthomonadaceae > Denitratimonas. The sequence continues at coordinate 116 of JAEXRB010000191.1, forward strand.
AGGAACACTGCGTGGTTCATCAAATCGATGCCGGCACGCAGCGCGTCGCGTTCGCGCCGGACACTGGCCAGCTCGTGGCGCAGTCGCAGCGGGGTGGCGATCTGGTTGTGGAACAGATCGACCAGTTCGCGCTCCTGCCAGGAAAAAGCTGCCTGATCGGCTCGCCGGAACAGGCGTAGATCGGTGTGCTGGTGCTTGCCCAAGGTGGCGTGGCGGCAAAGGCCGTGTGCCAGATTGCCATGTCGGGCAAGAAATTGCGTGTGGAACGGGGTTTGGCGCATCGCTTCGGGCGCGAGGATATCCTCGGATGCGAGGCTGCGATTCTCCCGGATGCAGCGCTGTTGCACCGCTTCGGACGCAAACGGATCCATCACGCGAAAGTGGGTGGCGTAGTCGCGGAAGAAGGCCCGGTCGGTGGCGGCGCTGCGCTGCAGCTGCGGCGCGTCGGTAGGTTCATCCCGCACATGCAGGAACGCCTGTTCGCAAGGCACGACCGCGATGATGGCATTCAGGGTCAGGCGCAGCGCGCTGGCATCGTCAGGTGCTGCGTCCAAGTCGGTCAGGAGTTGGAAAAGCACCGATTCAGGTGTGCGCAGCGGAAGGGCCGCAGTGGCGGCAGGACGGACGGTTTCGGTGGTCATGTCTTGCCACTCCGGCCGGGAGAGCTGGGTGTGATGGCAGGTTCGGTATGCTGCGGATGCATTGGTAGTCCCCTGTTTCATGTTTCTCGTGGCTGAAAATTCAATAAAATCAATGGAATGAATTGATTCGTCACGTGTTTCGGATGCCTCGGGGATATTTAGGCACACGCATGGGGGGCGGCGGTATCAGAAAAGTCTTACCCCGGCCGGGGGTGTGTCGGGGCAATGTGGTGGCCCATGCCTGCGCCTTCGCGATGCGGTGCTTCGCATAGGGCAGGAGGCTTGCTATACTGCGCGGCCCGCTCCGTCAGGACGGGTGCAGGACTGCCCGGTATCGCCGGGCCATCAAGCCGATGGGTGCTCAGAAGGCAAGCGCGGGTTACCGCCGCTCGCATCGGTGACATAAACAGCGACGGCATTACCGTCGCACCTCAAGGAACATCGTCATGCCCAAGATCAAGACCAATCGGGCGGCGGCCAAGCGCTTCCGGAAGACCGCTTCCGGCAAGTTCAAGTGCGGCCACGCCTTCAAGAGCCACATCCTGACCAAGAAGGCGACCAAGCGTAAGCGCAACCTTCGCGGCCCCAACCACGTTCGTGCCGAAGACGCAGGTCGCGTCCAGCGCATGCTTCCTTACCTCTGAGGAGACTGAGCCATGGCACGAGTCAAACGTGGTGTTATCGCGCGTCGTCGTCACAACAAGGTGCTGTCGCGCGCCAAGGGCTACTACAACGCCCGTCGCAAGGTCTATCGCGTCGCCAACCAGGCCGTCATCAAGGCGGGCCAGTACGCCTACATCGGCCGCAAGCAGCGCAAGCGTCAGTTCCGCGCATTGTGGATCGTCCGCATCAATGCGGCAGCGCGTCAGTTCGGTCTGTCCTACAGCCGCCTGATGAACGGCCTCAAGAAGGCCGGCATCACGCTGGATCGCAAGGTGCTGGCCGACATCGCGGTGCACGACATTGCCGCATTCGGTGCGATTGCGCAGAAGGCCAAGGCTGCGCTCGCAGCGTAATCGAAGCGAGGCGGCTTGCACGCTGCCCACGCACACGATGGCGGTTTTTCCGCCCACGCATGGGGAAGGGCGCAAGCTCTTCCCCATGTTCGTTTCAGACGCATGAATGCCGGCGCGGGCCGGTGTGACGAAGGGATCGGAATGGACGATCTGAATACATTTGCCGACTCGGCGCTTGCCGAGATCGATGCTGCGGCTTCGCTCGACACTCTCGATGCGATCCGGGTACGCCTGCTCGGCAAGGCGGGCAGTGTCACCGCGCAACTGAAGAGTCTCGGCAAGTTGCCGCCGGACGAGCGCAAGGCGCAAGGCGAGCGCATCAACGCCGTGCGCGATCGCCTCGGCGAGGCTTTGGCGCAGCGCAAAGAGGCACTGGAACAGGCCGCGCTAGGTGCGCGCCTGGCTTCCGAGCGCATCGATATCTCGCTGCCGGGTCGTGATGGCGGGCGCGGCGCCGCGCATCCGGTGTCGCGTGCATTGGCGCGCATCACCTCGATCTTCGAGCGACTTGGCTACCAGGTGGCCGATGGCCCCGAGATCGAAGACGACTGGTACAACTTCGAAGCCCTGAACTTTCCGCCGCACCATCCGGCGCGCACCATGCACGACACCTTCTGGTTTCCCGATGGCCGTCTGCTGCGTACCCACACCTCGCCGGTGCAGATCCGCTCGATGCAGGGGCGCACGCCGCCGATCCGCATCATCGCGCCGGGCAAGGTTTACCGCAGCGATTCCGATCAGACCCACACCCCGATGTTCCATCAGGGGGAAGGCCTGCTGGTGGATGAAACGTCCAGCTTTGCGGACTTGAAAGGCACGCTCAAGCAGTTTGTCGATGCGTTCTTCGAGCGTGATTTCGCGATGCGCTTCCGCCCCAGCTACTTCC
>JAEXRB010000197.1 GCA_023438325.1 Pseudomonadota bacterium
ACCCGCCACACCTTGCTCGGCGTGTTGGATTCCAGCATTTCCCCGATGGGCGGCCGCTTGCTGCGGCGCTGGCTGCATCGCCCGCTGCGCGATCAAACGGTACTGCGCGAACGCCATCACGCCGTGCAGACCCTGCTCGATACCCGCAGTTTCGAAACCCTGCGCGAACGTTTCCGCGCCCTGGGCGACCTGGAGCGCATCCTCGCCCGAGTTGCCTTGCGTTCGGCACGCCCACGCGATCTTTCCACCTTGCGCGATGGCCTCGCCGCCTTGCCTGAAATCGCCACCGAACTGGCGCCGCTGGATTCACCCCGCCTCGCCGCACTGGCCGCGCAACTGGGCGAGCACGACGCCAACGCCGAGCTCCTCGCCCGCGCCGTGATGCCGCAACCACCATTGCTGCTGCGCGATGGCGGCGTCATCGCCGATGGCTTTGATGCCGAGCTGGACGAACTGCGCCAACTGGCCACCAACGCCGACCAATTCCTGATCGATCTGGAAGCACGCGAACGCGCCGCCTCCGGCATCCCCACGCTGAAAGTCGGCTACAACCGTGTGCACGGCTATTTCATCGAAATCAGCAAGGGCCAGACCGACAAGGCGCCGGTGCATTACACCCGCCGCCAGACCCTCACCGGCGCCGAGCGTTACATCACCGAAGAACTCAAAACCTTCGAAGACAAGGTGCTCAGCGCCCGCGAGCGCGCCCTGTCACGCGAGAAACTGCTCTACGACGAACTGCTCGACGCCCTCAACACCACGCTCGAACCGCTCAAACGCTGCGCCGCCGCGCTCTCCGAGCTCGACGTACTGTGTTGCTTCGCCGATCGCGCCCTGGCGCTGGACTGGAGCCGCCCGGAACTCACCGAAGCACCCGGCATCGAGATCGAACGCGGCCGCCACCCGGTCGTGGAAGCGGTTCGCGACGAACCCTTCGAGCCGAATGACCTGCAGCTCACGCCCGAGCGCCGCATGCTGATCATCACCGGCCCCAATATGGGCGGTAAATCCACCTATATGCGGCAGAACGCGCTGATCGTGCTGCTGGCCCACATCGGCAGCTTCGTGCCTGCCGCCAGCGCACGCATCGGCCCCATCGACCGCATCCTGACCCGCATCGGCGCCGGCGATGATCTGGCCAAGGGCCAATCCACCTTCATGGTGGAAATGAGCGAAACCAGCTACATCCTGCACCACGCCACCGAGCATTCGCTGGTGCTGATGGATGAAATCGGACGCGGCACTTCCACCTACGACGGCCTCGCGCTCGCCGAAGCCTGCGCCCGGCATCTGGCGCACGCCAACCGTGCCTACACGCTGTTCGCCACCCACTACTTCGAACTCACCACGCTGGCGGAAAACAACGCCGAAGGTCACCCCAGCGGCATCGCGAATGTGCATCTGGATGCGGTCGAGCACGGCGATGCCCTGGTGTTCATGCACGCGGTGAAAGACGGCCCCGCCAACCGCAGCTTCGGCCTGCAAGTGGCCGCGCTCGCCGGATTGCCGAAGCCCGTCATCGCGCAGGCACGCACCACGTTGCAGCATCTCGAATCCGGCATGGCCGCCAGCCTCGACACACCCGCACCCGCCGCCACACCCGCATCGCCACAAATGGGCCTGTTCGCCCCGCCGATGCCCTCACCCGTGGAAGAAACCCTGCGCGGTCTCGATCCGGACGCAATGAGCCCGCGTGAGGCACACGATCTGCTGTACCGGCTCAAGAAAATGGTCTGAGCATCTGTTCAGCGGAACCAGTGCAGTTGCTGCAATTTCCACCAGACAAATTGCAACTTCTGCCTTGAAGTGAAATTCATCGGCCGTCTCACCCCGTGAGACGGCGCATCGGCACAATGGCCTCCCCGTCATGCCGCGAGGCTGCCATGCCATCCATCGAAGCCATCCGCTCCCGCGCCGATCCTTCCTTGCGCAACCGCTTTCGCGCCTGCCTGCTGGCTGGCGCTGCCGGCGATGCACTCGGTGCGGCGGTGGAGTTCATGTCGAAACCGGCCATCCACGCCCGGTTCGGCCCCGAAGGCATCCGCGACTTTGCCGAAGCCTACGGGCGCATCGGCGCGATCACCGACGACACCCAGATGACCCTGTTCACCGCCGAAGGACTGATGCGGGCGTGGGTGCGCTGGAACAGCAAGGGCATCTGCTCTACGCCCGGCGTAGTGGCCCACGCCTACCAGCGCTGGCTGAAAACGCAGGACATTTCCCACCCGCAGCTTTCGCACGACCTCGACGGCTGGCTGATCGGGATTCGGGAACTGCACGCCAGCCGCGCACCGGGCCGTACCTGTCTTGCGGCGTTGCGCGACATGAAATCCTTCAGCGATCGCGCCAGCAACCAGAGCAAGGGCTGCGGCGGCGTCATGCGTGTCGCCCCGGTGGGCATGTTCGAGGCCAGCGCCACGCAACCCGGTGCACGCGGCAGCAGCGGCCACAGCGCTTTCCAACTGGGCTGCGAAACCGCCGCCATCACCCATGGCCACCCCACTGGAATCCTCGCCTCAGGCCTGTTCGCCAACATCATCTCGCAACTCTTGCAGGGCGCATCGCTGCACGATGCCATCGAACACGGCATGGGCCTCCTGCGCCAGCATCCGCAGCACGAAGAAACCGAACGCATCGTGCGCCGGGCCTGCGAACTGGCCGCCAACCTGCCCGACCCGAATACGCTTCCTGATGAACTCGGCGAAGGCTGGATCGCCGAAGAAGCCCTCGCCCTCTCGCTCTACGCCGCCCTCGTCGCACCCGATCTGGAATCGGGCGTGATCCTCGCCGTCAATCACGGCGGCGACAGCGACTCCACCGGCTCCATCGCGGGCAATCTGCTGGGCGCGATGTACGGCCTCGACGCCATCCCGCCGCGCTGGCTCGCCGATCTGGAACTGCGCGAGGTGATCGAGGAAGTGGCGGACGATCTGGCGTCGATGTGGTTCTGGGAACTGGAAGACGACGACTATCGCGATTCCGATACGATCTGGGAACTATATCCGGGATCGTAGGGTGATTACATGGGCATAGGCATGGATTACGGATGGGCGCGATCTAGCGCCTCAGCGGCCCATGAATACATAGAAAGGCGACGTCAACGATCACCATTCACATCGCTTTAGAGCGATCACACATCGGCACGCTGACGTACCCCGGCAAGATACTCCTTAAGCTCGTCCTTCATTGCCACCGTGCGCGCCTCGACAACCTTTCGAACATCGGCAACGGTCTTTCCGACCGGATCGACAAGCGCCACATCGATACCAAGGTCCTTCGCCCACCCATCCACGGACAAAGCGTTCGGTGTGTTCGCTTTGAATTCGTGGACCCGGCTCAAGAAGGTACCTAACGGCTCGGCACCCTTGGCGATGTTGAACGACTTTTCAAGCAAACAGCAGTTGCCGAGCGCATTCATGATTGTCGGAAGGTCATCGGCGCTCAGCACGGCCTCGTCTTCATCGTTATCAGACTGCGCCAGTGCACCGGGCAGTGTCTCCCAGAGCTTCACCGCAACAACGTGGTCCACGTCGAGACTCAAGCTGCCGCGCTTGGACTCCCGCAGAGGAAGGGCTGATGCCTTCCATCTCAACGCGTCGAGGCGGTGCCAGAGCCACAGTGCGAGGTAATAGTCGTGAACACGCTTGCGATCAAGCACAGCCAAGTCATCGACATATTTCGAAGACTCGGCCTGTAGTGCCGTAATCCAAGTATCCATGCGTGACTTTAGGTGCGCAATGACGTCATAGGGTGTGGCGAACTTAGAGATCTTCGCCCAGTCGCCCGCGAGATCCTTCACGTAGTCGGCAACGGCCCTATCCGTTGACTTCCCCCATCGACCCG
>JAEXRB010000268.1 GCA_023438325.1 Pseudomonadota bacterium
GTGAGATACAGCCGGCGACCGAACACGGTTTCCACATAGCCCTTGTCGCGTGCCTGTTGCCGGGTGCGCTCCATGAAATCGTGCACGCCCGGGTAGCGTGTGAAGTAGAGGTTGATGTAGTCCTGCGCCTCGGGCCGGTTGACGCCGAGCTGGCGCGCCAAGCCGAAGGCGCCCATGCCATAGATCAGGCCGAAATTGATGGCTTTGGCGGCGCGGCGCTGGTTGGGTTCGACCTTCTCCAGCGGGACGCCGAACACTTCGGCCGCAGTGGCGCGATGGATGTCCAGCCCTTGCTCGAAGGCAGCGACCAGGCCGGCATCACCGGACAGGTGCGCCATGATGCGAAGTTCGATCTGGGAGTAGTCGAAGGCCAGGATGCATCGACCCTCGGGGGCGATGAACGCGCGCCGGATGCGGCGACCGTCTTCGCTGCGGATCGGGATGTTTTGCAGATTCGGATCGCTGGACGAGAGCCGTCCCGTCGCCGCGCCGGCCTGGTGGTAGCTGGTGTGCACCCGGCCCGTTTCCGGGTTGACCATGCCGGCGAGCTTGTCGGTATAGGTGCTGCGCAGCTTGGCCAGTGCGCGGTAATCCAGGATCAGGCGTGGCAGTTCGTGCTGGTCGGCGATGGCCTCCAGTGCTTCTTCGTTGGTCGAAGGTTGCCCGGTCGGGGTTTTCACCTTTACATCCAGCCCCATTTCGTCGAACAGCAGTGCTTGAAGCTGCTTGGGCGAATCCAGGTTGAAGTGGCGGCCGGCGAGCTCGAAGGCGCGGGTTTGCAGTGCCAGCATGCGCGCGGAAAGATCGCGGCTCTGGCGGCGCAATTGGTCGGTATCGATCAGCACGCCATTGGCTTCGATCTTGGTCAGCACCTCGACCAGCGGCATCTCGATGTTGGTGTAGACCGACACGAGCGCAGGCTCGGCAGCGAGTTTTTCCGACAGCACCCGATGCAGGCGCAGACAGATATCGGCATCTTCGGCGGCATAACGTGCGGCGCTTTCGATCGCCACCTGCGAAAACCGAATCTGCTTGGCACCTTTGCCGGCGATGTCCTCGTAGCGGGTCGTGGTGTAACCCAGATAGCGCTGCGCGAGCGAATCCAGATCGTGGCGGGTAGCGGTGGAGTTGAGCACGAAGCTTTCCAGCAGGGTGTCCTGCGCGTAGCCGCGAATGTCCACGCCATGGCGGCGCATCACGTGCAGGTCGTATTTGCCGTGCTGGCCGAGTTTGGGTTTGTCCGGGTCTTCGAGCAGCGGTCGCAGCGCGTCGAGCACGTCCTTTTGCGAAAGCTGCGGCGGCGCGCCGGGATAATCGTGCGCCAGCGGCACATAGGCGGCGCGGCCAGGCTCCACCGAAAAGCTCAGGCCGATGAGGCGGGCGCGCATCGCGTCGAGCGCGTCGGTTTCGGTATCCAACGAGATCAGCGGCGCGGCGCGCAGCTTCTCGATCCACGTTGCCAGGTCTTGCGCTGAAAGGATCGTGTCGTACTGGCCGGGCGCGGCGAGTGCCGGGTCGATATCGGCCGGAATCGCCGTGGCGGTGACGTAGGCGCTGCCGCGTGCCTTCGCAGGTTCCTTCTCCGTCACCGCTTTGCTTGCACTGGTGCCGTTGCCATCCAATTCGCGCAGGGCCTGATTGAAGCCGTAGCGTGCATACAGCACGCGCAGGGCGTCGGTATCGCGCTCGCGCAGCAGCAGATCGGTCGGGCCTTCGGGCAAGGGCACCTCGGTGCGGATGGTCACCAGATCGCGATTCATCGGCAGGCGCGGCAACGCCGCGCGCAGGTGCTCGCCGATCTTGCCGCTGACCTCTTCCGCACGCTGCATTACCGCATCGAGCGAGCCGAATTGGCCGAGCCACTTGGCCGCCGTTTTCGGGCCGCATTTTTCCACGCCGGGCACGTTGTCCACCGTATCGCCCATCAGTGCCAGATAGTCGACGATGCGGTCCGGCGGCACGCCGAATTTTGCGATGACATCCTCATCGCTGGCCATGCGGCTGCCGCTCATGGTGTTGACCAGCGCGATGCCGGGGCGCACCAGTTGCGCGAAATCCTTGTCGGAGGTGGAAATCGTCGTCTCGATGCCCTCACGCGCGGCAGCCACGGCCAGCGTGCCGATCACATCGTCCGCTTCCACCCCGGATTCGCGCAGGATCGGGATGCCGAGCGCCTGCACAATGGCCAGCATCGGTTCCACTTGCGCGCGCAGGTCATCGGGCATCGGCGGGCGCTGCGCCTTGTACTCGGGAAACATCTCGTCGCGGAAGGTCGGGCCGGACGCATCCACCACGAAGGCGGCGAAGTCGGGTTTTTCCTTCAGCGTGGAGCGCAGCATGTTGACCACGCCGAACAGTGCGCCGGTGGGCGAGCCGTCGGGTGCAGTCAGCGGCGGCAGCGCGTGGAAGGCGCGGTAGAGGTACGAGGAACCATCGATCAGGACGAGTTTTTTCATGCCCGCCATGTTACTCGCGCAGGTTCATGCCCGTGGCGCGAATGCGATCAGTGCGATGGCCACGATGGCCAGCACGATGCCGAGCCTGTTCCACCGGCTGGTGCGCTCGCCGAAAGCCAGCACACCCACCAGCGTGCCCAGCACGACCACGCCGATGTTCATGCTGGCGAACACCACCGCCGGGTTGTCCGGCAGGGCGCGGTGCGCACGCACGTAGCAGACGATGTTGCCGAAGTTGAGCGCACCCAGCAGCAGGCCGGCGACGGCATTGCGCAGGGCGAGGCGACTTCGCCCTTTGGCGTGACGCCAGAGCTGGATCGAGAGCATCCCGACGAAGGCCAGCGCGAATACCGCCAGCAGCGATGCCGCGAATGGCGTGCCGGCGCGCGCAATGGCTTTGAGCACCACATCGACCAAGGCAAAGCCCATCCACACCGCAAGCAGCAACCACGTTGCGCCGCGTGCAGGCGTGGCGCGGGTTTCAGGCCGCATCAGGATCGCCAGTACCGCCACCAGGCCCAATGCCAGCCCGGCCAGTTTCAATGCCCCAAGTGCCTCGCCGAACAGGGTGAACGCGGCGATCAAGGACAGCAGCAGCGAAAGCCGTTGCGCGATGTCGGTTCGCACGATGCCGGCCTGCCGTACTGCGGCGGCGAGGACGAGGAACAGGCCTGGCAGCACCAGTGCCAGCACGATCAGCGCCAGCCACGGCGTACTCGGTGAGCGCAGCGTGGCAAGCGGCGGATCGAGCATCCACAGGCACATGAGACCGGCGGCAAGATAATTCCACGTCACCGCTTGGCCCACGTCGATGCGGTGGCGCGGCATCAGTTTCAGCAGCACCGAAACCAGCACGCTGAACAGCGCGGCGGCAAGAACAGAACTCATGCGGCGCTCAGGCGTTGTCGTCGGCGGGCGAGGGACGTTCCAGCGCCAGCATCAGCCACGCCCGCGCCTTGTGCCAGTCGCGCGTGACGGTGCGTACGTGCACGTCGAGCAAGTCGGCGGTTTCCTGCGGGGTGTAGCCGGCGAAGTAGCGATACAGCACCACTTGAGCCAGGCGTGGTTGCTCGCGCTCCAGTTCGTTCAGTGCCGAATCCACTTCCAGCAGGCGCGCCAGTTCGACCGCATCTTCGAATGGGCGTGCATCCAGATCATGTTTCACCTCGCGCATGCGGCGTTGTTCGGCCAGTTGCGAACGGGCGTGGTCGATCAGGATCTGGCGCATCGCGCGCGCCACCAGCGAGAAGAAATGCGCGCGCCCTTCCAGCCCCGGATAGTCGACGCGCCGCAATTTCAGGTAGGCCTCGTTCACCAGCGCCGTGGTGGAAAGCGTTTCGCCCGAATCCATCTGCCGCCGCTGAGCCCGCGCCAGCCGGCGCAGATCGGCGTGCACCAAAGGCATCAGCGCATCGAGCGGATTGCCCTCGCCGGCGGCGGCAAGAATCTGCGTGATGCGAACGAGTGCGTCTTCGGTGTCGGGCAGAGAGGTCACGGTGGAAGGCAGCCAATGGCACAAGTGCGGCCCGAGGCATTGTGCCGGATCATTCCGGTGCGCTCCATCCGAACAGGCCCAGGGCCTTGTCGAAGCCGGCATCCAGCGGCGCGACAGGCGCCAGCGTCTTGCCCGTCAGCGGGTGCGTGAACACGAGGCGATGTGCATGCAGCAACATGCGATGCACGCCGCGCATCCGGAAGGCGAGGTTGCGGCGGCCATCGCCGTGGCTGGTATCGCCGATCAGGTGATGGTCGATGTGCTTGAGATGACGGCGTATCTGACGGAATCGTCCGGTTTCCGGTATGCAGCGAAGCAGGGCGTAGCGCGAGGTGGGGAAACCTGCCGCCGGTTCATCCAGTTCGCCGCGCGCCAGAACGCGAACTTGCGTGCTGGCCGGTTTCTTTTCCGGCTTGCCGGGGCCGCCATCGAGTGGATGGTCGATGCGGATTTCGTCTTCCGAAGGCCAGCCCCGACAGATGGCGAGATAGTGCTTTTCCACGTCGCGTGACATGAACTGGCGGCCCAGCAGGCCGGCAGATTCACGATCGAAGGCGAGCAGGAGGCAACCACTGGTGGCCCGATCGAGGCGGTGAATCAGGTGGATGGGTTTTCCGAACTGTTCGCGCAGACGATCAGCCGCGAAGTCGCGTTCGCCGCGCGCCAGCTTGCTGTCATGCACCATCAGGCCGGCCGGTTTGTTGACCACGGCCAGCGCTTCGTCGCAATACAGGACTTCGAGTGTCGATGGCATGGAGACGTCGGGAAACACGAGGTCGCTCATGCGCGTGCCGCCGACAATGGCAGCGCGTGGCCGGCCTTGACCTCGCGCAGCACGAAGCTGGAGTTCACATCCGCCACCAAGCCGCTGTGCAGGACACGATCGAGCAGGAAGTGGGAAAAGTGATCCAGATCGGCGACTGCCACATGCAGCAGGTAATCCATGTCGCCGGTGAGGGCATGGCAGGAAACCACTTCTTCCCAGTCGTGCACCAGTTCGGCGAAGCGCTCCACTTGGGTGCGATCGCGATGCTCCAGTTGCAAGCGCACGAAGGCGTGCAGCCCGAGGCCGATGCGTCTGGGGTTCAGGCGTGCGCCGTAACCGGCAATCACGCCTTCGCGTTCGAGTCGTTGCACCCGACGCAGGCAGGCCGAAGGCGACAGGTTCACGCGCTCGGCCAGCTCGGCATTGGTGAGTCGCCCTTCGCGTTGCAACTGGTCCAGAAGGGCCAGGTCGGTGCGATCAAATTGCATGGGATTTTCGTTCATTCTTCGGGGATATCCCTATTTTTCGCAAAATATTGCGAAAAAAGTCTAAATCGAAGCAACAAAGCAAGCCAGTTGCGCCGGTTCGTCGATACATTGAAGCATCCCATCGATGCGCAGGAACGACCATGGCAGCACAGCGTCTGGAACATCAGGTTACCGACAAGGGCTTCGTCCCGATCTACGCCACCGGCGTGGTGGAGCAGCCATGGGATGGGTACAGCGAAACCGATCATCAGGTCTGGGCACAGCTCTACGCGCGCCAGCACGAAGTGCTCAAGGGGCGCGCCTGCGACGAATACCTCGCGGCACTCTCGGCGATGCAGATGTCGCCGGATCGCATTCCGCGCTTCGACGAGCTCAACGAGCACCTGCACCGCGCCACCGGCTGGAAACTGGTGGCGGTGGAAGGGCTGCTGCCGGAAGAGACCTTTTTCTGCCATCTGGCCGCGCGCGAGTTTCCCGTCACGTGGTGGATACGCACGCCCGAGCAATTGGATTACCTCTCCGAGCCGGATCTGTTCCACGATCTGTTCGGCCACGTGCCACTCTTGCAGAACCCGGTGTTTGCCGAATACATGCGCGCTTACGGGCTGGGCGGGCTCAAGGCCATGGGCATTGGTGGCAATGCCTTGCAGCATCTGGCCCGGCTGTACTGGTACACGGTGGAGTTCGGCTTGATCCGCAGCCGCGATGGTTTGCGCATCTATGGCTCGGGGATTCTTTCCAGCGCCGGGGAGAGCCGCTATTCGCTGGCATCGGATGCGCCCAACCGGATCGAGTTCAACATGGAGCGGGTGATGCGCACGCGCTATCGCATCGACAGCTTCCAGCGCAGCTACTTCGTCATTGACAGCTTCGAGCAACTGTTCGAGGCCACCATGGCGGATTTCACGCCGATATACGCGCGCCTGGGCGGCCAGCGGGATCTGGCTGCCGGCGACATCGTGCCGGGCGATGTGGTGTTGAACCAAGGCACGGGCGAAGGCTGGGGCGATGGTGCCGATGCCTGATCCGGCGTTATGGTTCAGCTGCGCATCCGGCGCGAACGACACAGGAGATGGGTCATGGCAGGTTGGTACGAACTGAGCAAGAGCAGCGACGGGCAGTTCCGCTTCGTGCTGAAGGCAGGCAATGCGGAAACGATCCTCACCAGCGAGCTGTACACCACGCGTGCCGCCGCCGAGAACGGAATCGCCTCGGTGCAGAAGAACAGCCCGGACGATGCGCGCTATGAGCTGAAGGTTGCCAGCAACGGCAAGTTCCACTTCAACCTCAAGGCCGCCAACCACCAGATCATCGGCAGCAGCCAGCTGTATGCCACCGAAGCCAGCCGCGCCACGGGCATTGACTCGGTCAAGAGCAACGGCCCGACCACCGCGATCAAGGATCTGACGGCCTGATCCCGTTTCATTCCGTCATCCTGGCATTGCTGGATGACGGGATGATCTTCACGCTTCAAAGGAGCGTAAGTTCTTGCATATCGCCATCATCGGCGCCGGCTTCTGTGGCGTGGCGCTTGCCCGCGAACTGGTGCGCAAGGCGCCGGTCGGTACACGCATCGCGTTGATCGGAACGCCCGACAGTTACGCTCGCGGCATCGCCTACAGCACGCCGCGCCACGAACATTGCCTCAACGTGCGCGCCCGCGACATGGGCATCGATCCTGACGCCCCTGCGGGTTTTGCCGATTGGCTGGCACTGGAGGGCGCGGCGCGCGAGGGTTTCCAGCCACGCACGTGCTATGGCGACTACCTCTGCGCGATGCTCGATGACACCATGGCGCAGGCGACGGCACGCGGCGTGGAATTGCGGACGATGCCTGCCGAGGCAACCGCGATGCAGCGCACGCCCGGAGGCTTTCGCATCCAGTTGGCAGGCGGTGAATCACTCGATGCGGCCCGGGTGGTGCTGGCGTTGGGGGCCTTGCCGCCGCAGCCGATGGCCGGCTTGTCGCCCGAACTTCTCGTCAGCCCGCGCTACCTTCCCGCGCCGTTTGCGCCGGGGGCGCTGGATCGCATTCCGCATGATGCGCGCGTGCAGGTGATCGGCACTGGTCTCACCTTCGCCGATGTCGTCATCAGCCTGCACCGCAATGGCCATCGTGGCCGCATCGAAGCGATTTCGCGCCATGGCTTCGTACCTTTGCCGCAGACGATCCATCCGGCATCGCCTGCGACGTTGCCACCTGATGTGCAGCAGGCGATCGAGTGCGCCGATCTGCGCGGCATGGTTCGCCAGCTGCGCCGCGCCGCGCGTGACATGGACGATTGGCGTCGCCTTGTCGACGCCATGCGCCCGCATCTTCAGCCGCTCTGGCAACGTCTGGATCGACACGCCCGCACACAGTTCCTGCGTCATCTGCGCAGCTACTGGGAAATTCATCGCCATCGCATTGCTCCGCTGCTGATGGATGAACTCGAAATGATGCGTGCCAGTGGCCAGCTCGCCATTCGTGCCAGTCGCCTGCACCATGCCGAATTGATGGGCGATCAGGTTCATCTGACCCTGCGCGATCGCGGTGCCGCGCAACTTCGTCACGTCGAGGCGGATGTGCTGATCCGCGCCACCGGGCTGGATACCGATGTCGCTCGCAGTGATCACGCCCTGATCGCGAACCTGCGAGGCGCCGGTTTGATCCATCCCGCCGCCTTCAGCCTCGGCCTTGAAACCGATGCCGCTTTCACCGTGCTCGATCGCCAGCGCCAGCCTGTTCCCGGCCTTCACGCCCTCGGCCCGCTGTTGCGCGGCCGATGGTGGGAAATCACCGCCGTGCCCGAATTGCGTGGTGCCGCCGTGACGCTGGCAGGCGTGCTGTGCCGGACATGGCAGGATGGGGACGCGCCGGTGGCGTGAACCTTCGACCGCGTGCGTGGATACGTGCGCGCAGCAGGTTCCAGCGTGGCCGCTCGGCACATTCCGAACCCGCGCCCGTACATCTGATCGACGCCGGCAGGACGCAGCCCGCGCTGCCGGTATCGATGCGCGGTTTGCTTATTCCACGATCCCCAACCGCTTGCGCTCCAGTCGCCGCATGAATTCTTCCATGATGCGGCGGTACAGGTCTTCGCCCAGATAGGCGTCTTCCACGCCTGCATCGATGGAAGGGTTGTCGTTGACTTCGATGATTGCGGTGCGCGCGCCGTCGGCCTTGATGTCCACGCCATACAAGCCGTTTCCGATGGGCGCGGTGGCCTTGAGGGCGAGCTTCACCACATCGGCGGGGGCTTCGCGCACCGGCAAGGTCTTGAAGCCGCCCGAGCGCGGCACGCCTTTCGCGCCGCCGTGGGCGTGGTCGTAGATCTGCCAGTGCCCGCGCGACATGAAGTATTGGCAGGCGTACAGCGCCTGGCCATTGAGCACGCCGATGCGCCAGTCGTATTCGGTGTACATGAACTCCTGCGCGATCAACAGCGCACTGTGCTGGAACAGTTCACCCGCCGCCACGCGCAAGGCCGCTTCGTCGGCGACCTTGATCACGCCGCGCGAAAAGGAACCGTCGGGAATCTTGAGCACCAGTGGGTAGCCGAGTGCATCGCCAAGTTCGGCCAGTTGCGCCGGGTTGTCGCGGAACACGATCTGGGTGCGCGGTGTCGGCAGCCGGCGGGCGAGCAGCAGGTCGTTGAGGTAGATCTTGTTGGTGCAACGCAGGATCGATACCGGGTCGTCGATCACCACCATGCCTTCGCGTTCGGCACGGTGTGCGAAGCGGTAGGTGTGATTGTCCAGCGATGTGGTTTCGCGGATGAACAGGCCGTCGTATTCGGCCAGACGCGAGTAGTCGTTGCGGGTGATCGGGTCCACTTCGATGCCGAGCTCCTTGCCGGCCTCGATGAAATGCTTGAGCGCACGCTTGTTGGAAGGCGGCAGGGCTTCGGCGGGGTCGTGCAGCATCGCGATGTCGTAGCGGAACTGGCGCCTCGCACGCGGCTTGCGCCAGATCTTGCGTGAAAACGCATCCAGTGCAGCGGCGAAGGCGTCTTCCTGTGCCTCGTCGAGGGTGTTCAGGCCGACGGCCTTGATCGCGCCGATGCGCCAGGCGCGCTGGCGTTCGAACTCGATGCGCAGGACCGGGCACGGAAAAGCCTCGAATACCTGCCGCGCGATATCGGCCAGCGCGGAGTGGTTGGTCTGTCCGAAATACACCAACAAGGACACCTCCGTGACATCGTGACCGCCATCGGGCACGAAGCGGGAAAGGCGCTGGTTGAGATCGTCCACATCCAGCCCGTAGAGCGAGCGGCGGCGCAGATCGTTGATGGTGCGTACCGAGGGAATCACCCGGTGTCCGCGCGCTTCGGCCAGCAGCGAGACGTAATAGCCCACGCCCAGATAGCGATAGCTGCGGCACAGGTTGATGACCTGCACGCGTTCCTCGTTGTCGCCCGGCATGGCGTCCTTGAGGTAGTCGGTGGCGGAGACGACGTTTTCAGAAGGGTAGTAGGAGCCCCAATCCGAGGGCTTCTCCACCACGATGACAAGACGACTCATGCATGGCCTGCAAGCACCCGGCGGGCGCGGAACGGCGGCGATTCTGACAGAATCCCGCAACGCCACACGCGGCCATCCCAGCACGGTTGCACGCCGTTCATGCCTTCCCCGGAAACCACCCCGAAATCTGTGCCCGTGCTGCGGGATGCCCGGCTTGTCGACCTTGTGCGCCTGCTCGAACTGGAAGCCTTGTTCCCCGGCGATCGGCTATCTTCGCGCCAGTTCCGCCGGCATCTGGTGTCCGCGCGTGCGCGGCTGCGCGTGGCCGAGGTGGATGGCCGCGTATTCGGCTATGCACTGACGTTTTTGCGGCGTGGCAGCACTCTGGCGCGGCTTTACTCGATCGTGGTGGACCCGGCAGCCCGCGGCACCGGCATCGGCGTGGCATTGCTGCGCGATGCCGCTGCGCAGGCGCGCCTGGCTTCCAGCCGGGCACTGCGGCTGGAGGTGCGCACCGACAACGCCGCCGCCATCGCGCTCTATCGGCGCGAGGGTTTCGAGGTATTCGGGCGACACCAGGCTTATTACGCCGATGGCTGTGATGCCTTGCGGTTGCAAAGGGTATTGCCGCAGCCCGAAGCATGACTTCCGGCCAGCAACACCGCCGTGTCGCCGTGGTAGCGTGCACGGTTCATGTCAACCGGAGCCTGCCGATGTCCCGTCTCACCTACGCCTGGCTGCCCGCCGGGCTTTTGTTGCTGTCCGCCTGCGCGCCCGTGAACCAGAAAGCCGCCACCCCGGATGCCGCGCCGCAAGCGGCCGCCGTCGCGGATGAGGATCCGTATCTGTGGCTGGAGGATGTTTCCGGCGACGAGGCGCTGGGCTGGGTGCGCGAGCAGAACGCCGTCAGCCAGAAAAACATCGATGCCGCACCGGGCTTTACGGCGTTGGAGAACGATCTGCTCGCGGTGCTGGATTCCAACGAGAAGATCCCGTTCGTCTACAAGCAGGGCGACTATTTCTACAATTTCTGGACCGACAAGCAGAACCAGCGCGGCCTCTGGCGCCGCACCACGCTGGCGCAATACCGCAGCGCCAATCCGAACTGGGAGACCTTGATCGACCTCGATGCGCTCAATGCCGCCGAGGGCGAGAACTGGGTGTGGCACGGCGCT
>JAEXRB010000316.1 GCA_023438325.1 Pseudomonadota bacterium
TATTGCGGGGGGCCAGGCAGCGGTATCAGGTCGCGGCAAGCCGAAGCGGCTGCTTCGGCCGGATCGCAGTTCGCGAGATTGGTGCCTTAGCCGATGCGGCTTCGCTGAAGCCGCGCCATTTCGCAAAGCGACAGGCGCGCCGGTCACGTTCCGCATCCATCAGGGCTTGCCTTGGCACGCGCGCGTGGCGGTACCATCGTCAGACATTCCACCGGCAGGCCGCGCATGACACCCAAGACACTCCCGTTGCACTGGAAGATCGGCATCGGCTTCATCGCCGGATTGCTGCTGGGCCTCGTCGTCCATTACGGCATCGGCGGCGATGCCGGTTGGGTGCAGGGCTTGACCAAGTACGTCACCCAGCCGTTTTCGCAGTTGTTCCTGAGCCTCATCTTCATGTTGATCGTGCCGTTGCTGTTCTCGGCGCTGGTGGTGGGTTTGTCGGAAATGGGCGATATCGGTTCGCTCGGACGCATCGGCTGGCGCACTCTGGCGTGGACGGTGGTGCTGTCGGGATTCGCGGTGTTGCTTGGCCTGGTGCTGGTCAATCTGTTCAAGCCCGGTGCCGGGGTCGATCCGGTGCTGGCGCAACAATTGCTGGCCGAGGGTGCCGATCGTGCGCAGGCCATCGTGCGCGACAGTCAGACGCAGGCCACTGGCATGCAGATGATCCTGTCCATCGTGCCGCAGAACGTCGTCGGTGCGGCATCCAACAACGCCAACATCATCGCGCTGATGTTCTTTGCCTTGATGTTCGGCGTCGGCATGGTGCTGACCCGCACGCCGCAGACCGAAGTGCTCAAGCGCTGCATCGAAGGGCTGTTCGAGATTTCCATGACACTCATCGGTCTGGTCATCCGGCTGGCGCCGTATGCGGTGTTCTGCTTCATGTTCAACCTCGCCGTGCTGTTCGGCTGGGATCTGCTCATCAAGCTGGGGGCTTACGTACTGGTGGTGGTGGCAGCACTGACGCTGCACATGCTGGTGGTGTACTCGATTGCGCTGAAGTTGTTTGCCGGCTGGTCGCCGCTGGCGTTTTTCAAGGCGGTGCAGGAGGCCATGCTGATGGCGTTTTCCACCGCATCCAGCAATGCCACGCTGCCAACCGCGCTGAAGGTCGCTGATCGGGATCTGAAACTGCCGAAGAAGGTGTCGCGCTTCGTGCTGACCATCGGCGCCACCGCAAACCAGAACGGCACGGCGCTGTTCGAAGGGGTGACGGTGATCTTCCTCGCCCAGTTCTTCGGCGTGGAATTGTCCTTGGGGCAGCAGTTCATGGTGATGCTGGTCTGCATCCTCGGCGGCATTGGCACCGCCGGCGTACCCTCGGGCTCGCTGCCCGTGGTGGCGCTGATCTGCGCGATGGTCGGGGTGCCGCCGGAAGGCATCGGCCTGGTGCTTGGCGTCAACCACTTCCTCGACATGTGCCGAACCACGATCAACGTCACTGGCGATCTCGGCATTGCGGCGCTGGTGGCGAGCGGAGAGCCGGATGGCGATACGGCATTGGAATCGGTTCGCTCGGAGGCTTGAGGTATTCCTGCCATGGATGCGGAAGCGTGGGTGGCACGCTTCCGCAGATTTTGGCGTGTTATTCGATGCCACCCGCGTTCACGGGGCGGCGATGGCTTGCTGCATTGCATGATCGGGTAATCGAAATGGCGATGTGTGCCGCTAAACTCCGCGACCGTCGTTCGCCCTGAGGGGATGGTGACCGGCGTCTGAAAGTGTCCGAGCAACTCTCAAGGAACCTGAACGTGAAAACGAAATTCGCTGAAAAAATCGCCCTCACCCTCATGCTGGCTGCTGTTGCCACTTCTGCTTCCGCAGTGGACTTGGGGCGCACGCTGAGTGCCGGCAGCAAGCTGGCCAAGGGCGCCACGCTGTCCGAGCAGGAGGTCAAGCAGAATGCCGCCCAGGCCTGTGCCTACATGGATCAGACCAACAAGGTGGCCCCGGCAGGCAGCCCCTACGCCAAGCGCCTTGCCACCATCACCAAGGGGCTGAACAACGAGGATGGCCTGCAACTGGATTTCAAGGCCTATCTGGTTCCCGACGTGAATGCCTTCGCGATGGCCAACGGGTGCGTGCGTGTTTTCGCAGGGCTGATGGATCAGTTTTCCGATGACGAAGTGCGCGGCGTGATCGGGCACGAGATTGGTCACGTCAAGCTTGGTCACAGCCTGAGCAAGATGCGTACCGCACTCCTGGCCGCTGGTACACGCGAAGGCGTGGCGGCGAGTGGCAAGGGCCGTGCTTCGGAGATTGCTGCATCCCAACTCGGTGGCCTGGCCGAGTCGGTGGTCAATTCGCAGTTCTCGCAGAAGGAAGAACTGGCCGCTGACGAATATGGCTACCACTTCATGGTGCGTCACAAGTACGACCCCAACGCGATGGTTTCCATGTTCAAGAAGCTCGGTGGCAGTGGTGGCCTGGTCTCCTCGCATCCTGCCTCGCCCAAGCGCGTCAAGAACATCGAATCCTTGATCGCCAAGGGCGCCAAGAAAAAGTAAGTCGCGACAGCGCGTTTTCCGAAAAGGCAAAGAAGGGCCGCACGCGTGTGGCCCTTCTTTTTTCCTGCCTGCGATCCAGTGGCAAGCCCACACCCCTCAGACGCGGGGTGGTGCGGGCCGCGTACGGGTAACAGACTGGTTTCCTGGGATTTCGAGGGGCTGGCCGCAACATTTTTCCCGTAATCCGTGCCGGCGATGGGCTGGCATTCGTGAAGTCGAGACGACTCGTTACACGCATGTGCCAGCGGCGCTCCCTGGCGCCGGCATGCCAATCCCACAGTCTGTTTGCGCGTTTCGTGGATGGTGTTTGACATGCAGGTACGGCTGCGTTGAATCAGGAGAAAGAGATGAGGGTTGCAATGGGGCAGGTCGTCTGCCGGCTGGCAGGCATTTTCGCGACTTTGGGACTGATGCTGACCAGCCTGGGCGCATGGGCGCAGCCGGTGATGGAAATAGAGCTGCGTACGCCCTCAATGATCGACAGCCATGGTGGTGGCATTGACGGCGGCGTCTGGATCAAGCTCACCCTCATCGAAGGCGTCAGCGCGCCAGGGCCGTTCACCATCCGGATGACGTTGCCGGCGGGGGTTGTCTATGTCGGCAACAACGACCCGCTTGAATCCCTGTGGGCTTGCAGTCTGGTAGTACAGGAACTGGCCTGCACTTCGAATACGGGGCTGCCGCGGCAAGGTCAGTATGGAATGGGGATTTCCCTGAACTTGACGACCGATGCCACCCTGGCGGTGCCCGGCAGCAGCACCTTCCGCGTGACGATGGAAAGCCCCGATCTTCCGTTGCCAACGACGCCCGATTGCACTACCACCATCGTGAGCGATTATTTCGCCACCTCGCGCAGCGGTTGCGTCGAGCGCACCGTGCCACATCGTCGATCAGAGTTGGATGTGGCGAGTTGGAGCCACACGCCAGCTGCCTTTCTGGCTGGTCAGCAAAGCGCATTCACGATCTTGTTCCGCAACGTCGGTTTCGGTTACGACAATAATCCGGTCGTGGCCGGTATCCAGCTTCCACCCGGCTTCACTTTTGCCGGGGTTGGCGGGTTGGTCAGTTGGAGTTGCACGCCGTTGACGCCGAATGCGCAGGGGCAACGAGTGAATTGCAGCACCGGATATTTCTACGACGGTATGCCGGACAGCGACACACGACTGACGATGTATGTCAATGTCGCCTCCGACATCGCCATTCCCGGCCCGCATCCGATCTCGGCGACCATTTCGAATCCGCAGCAACCCGCGCCGGACATGGCGCTTTGCGCTGATGCTGCTCCGCCGCTGGGCTGTGGTTACCACGAAATCCCGACGGCTGCTCCGCCACTGCCGCGCATGGACATCATCCAGACCAGCCACAGCCCGACTGTGTTTCCACGCGGCACCTACGGCGTACTCAGTCTGAGCGTGGCCAACATCGGTGACGCCGTTGCCGGCAGCGGCGACTTGAAACTGGCTCTGCCGCCGGGAGTGGCGTTCGACAGCGTCAATCATTCGGCCATTCCGGGAACGAGCTGCACCACGACCGGCACCGTGGCAACCGGTCAGACCATGAACTGCGTTTTCTATGCCGGCCTGCCCAACGGTGGCTCCTATGACATGAGCTTCCGGCTCGTGGCCGATGCCAGCGCGCAAAGCCCGGCACGGGTGGTGCTGGCCATCGGCGACAGCATCAGTCCCGGCCCCAGTCTGGCGGCCTGCTCGGCCGATCCCGATGCCATTGGCTGCGCCGAGCATTTCCTGCTGCTGTCCGACTGGCTGTTCTGCGATGGTTTCGAGGCACAGCCGGAGGTTTGCGGCCAACCGTAGCAGTGCGACTTCGCCTCGCTGGTTCGATCTGTCAAGGGTGTCGAACCGGAACGCAAGCCGCGACAGCGCGCTTGCCTGTGGGACAATGAAGGGCCACGCCGCGTGCGTGGCCCTTCTTTTTTCTCCCGACGACGCCCAGACCATGCCGACGCCCAGCCGCCGCGATCTCGCCAACGCCATCCGTTTCCTTGCCGCCGATGCGGTACAGGCCGCCAACAGCGGCCATCCCGGCATGCCGATGGGCATGGCCGATAT
>JAEXRB010000069.1 GCA_023438325.1 Pseudomonadota bacterium
CTGCTGCGCCCAGTTCATGCAACTGTGCCAATGCACCACGCATCAACGCCGCGCCAACGCCTTGCCGCTGATGTTCGGGAGCAACCGAAATCGGCCCGAGACCGAACCACGCCTTCGCACCATCCGAAATGACGACCGGCGACACCGCGACATGCCCGATGAGCACATCGCCATCCATCGCCACCAGCGAAACAGCAAGCTGGCCGGCGGCCCGCAACGCGCCGACGATGAACTGTTCGGTATGGCTGCTGTGAGCCGCATCCCGGAACGCCGCCACCGTCACCGCCTCGATCGCTCCGGCATCCGACGGAATTTCCATTCGGATTTTTACCATGTTCAATCCTTGCGCCGGCGCTGGGCTGATCACAGCGCTGAAACCATTATGGCTTGAATGAGTGATGCGTCAGATTGCCACGCAACTGCTGCAACAAACGCACCGCACTCGCAAAACCACCATCCGATGCTCAAGACCAAGCAGGTTTACCGTGTAGGTGATTCAGCGCTGGCACTTGGGGCAATAAACGGTGGCGCGCTGGCCCCAATCGGCGGCGCGAAGCGTGCTGTTGCAGTTTTTGCAGGCTTCGCCGGCGCGGCCGTAGACGAATAGTTCCTGGGCGAAATAGCCCGGCTCGCCATCGGGGTCGAGAAAATCGCGCAAGGTGGTGCCGCCACGGGCGATGGCGTGGCCGAGAATGTGTTTAATCGCCTGCACGAGGTTTTCCCAGCGGGCCTTGCCGATGCGACCTGCAGGGCGGGCGGGATGGATGCCGGCGCGGAACAGGGCTTCGGCGGCGTAGATGTTGCCGACGCCCACGACGATGCGCTGATCCATCAGGAAGTGTTTGACCGGTGCGCTGCGGCCTGCGGCAGCACGCATCAGATACGCGGGGTGAAATTGGTCGTCGAGCGGCTCGGGGCCGAGATGGGCGAGCAGCTCATGGGTTTGGCCGGCGGGTTGCCAGAGCAAGGCGCCGAATCGGCGTGGATCGGTAAGGCGCAGCATGGCGCCATCCTCCAGATGGATATCGACGTGATCGTGCGGGCGCGGCGGGGTGTCTTGCGGCAGCACGCGCAGGCAGCCGGACATGCCCAGATGCACGATGGCGCTACCGCTTTGGGCATCGAGCAACAGATATTTGGCGCGGCGGCGGGCAGCCTCGATGCGCTGGCCGGGCAATACCTCGGTGATTTCCGGCGGAATGGGCCAGCGCAAGTCGGGGCGACGCAGGGTGACATCGGTGACGCATCGCCCGACGATGTGCGGTGCGATGCCGCGTCGGGTGGTTTCCACTTCGGGCAGTTCAGGCATACGCTGTGCAGTGAAGTCGGCGAGGCCGGCATTGTCGCCTGCATGCTGTTGAAGGTGACAGCGCCCGCCGTGGCGGCGATGATGCGGCGCAGGGAGAATCCGATGCGTGAAATGCACTGGCGCGCGCTTGCGCCTTCGTCATTGTTGCTGGCTGCGGTTGCGGCGCTCGTGCCACTCGGCACGGCACAGGCACAGACACGTGCGGACTATCTGCGCCGTTTCGATTCAGATGGCGATGGGCGGGTGTCGCTGAGTGAGTATCAGGACTACATGAGTCACGGCTTTCATGCGATGGATCGCAATGGCGACCGCGTGCTTTCCGCCGACGAGCTGCCCTCGGGCGTGCGCACGCGCACGGCGACCACACTGGATGGCCATCGGCGCGCGGTGGCGCGGATGTTCGATGTTCTGGATGCCAACAACGATGGATTTCTGGATGCGAACGAGCTGACGGCGCCGCCGCGCTGAGGCCTTCGCCGGGGCGGCCTGTCGTGCCCGGATGGAGCGGTGTCAGCTTGCTGCCGCCACCGGCGCCAGCACGCGGGTGTTGTATCTGAGCATGGTGAAAAGCAGTTGGGCGATCCGGCTGACATCCGGGCGCTGGCGCGCATCCACCTGAATCACGGGCGCCAGCACGCCGTATTCGCGCAGGTTGCGCTGGCAGGCTGCCGGCAGGGCATTGTCCATTTGGGTGGATTTGTTGATTGCCACAACGCACGGCATGCCACGCAGCTCGTGGGCATAGAGCGCCAACGTGCGAACGAAACCATCCAGCCCGCCGGGCGATGACGCATCCACCAGAATCACCACGCCCACCAGCCCCGCCCGTACCACGTCGAACATGAAGCGGAAACGCTCCTGTCCGGGCAGGCCATACAGCAGCAGGCGCCCTTGCGGGCCCAGATCCAGCTCGCCGTAATCGAACGCCACCGTGGTGGTGGCTTTGCGTGCAGCCAGTTCGTCGGTGCACGCGACATCGGTATCCACCGGCGGAACGTCGCTGATCGCGGCGATGCAGGTGGTTTTGCCGCTGCCCGGTTCGCCGAGGAATACCAGCTTGAAGGTGCTCACGAGGCGAACAAACCCAGGCGCCGACCGAGCCCGGCCATGAAGCCGCGCCAACCCGGCGGCGCAGGCGGCGGGGATCGGACGGTCACGAGGCTGCGTTCGTTCCACGTCAGCAGGCCTTCACGGCTCAGGGCTTCGGTGATGGCTTCGATTTCGCCCACTGTCGCGCCGATGCATTCGGCCAAGGCCTCAGTGGTGGTCGCGCCCGCGCTCAACGCAGCGAGTGCCTGCAAGCGCAGCGGCGGGCCGTCCTCGGCATCCAATGGCCACGCCAGCAGGCGCAGCAGCGGCAGCGAACGCACCCGTTCGGTCGGCGCGTGCGGGGCTGGCATGGGCGCAGAGGCAGAGGCGGATTTGGAGGTGGCCAGTTCGGCGCCGGTTTCGCTGAGCAGCGCCAGCAATTGTGCGGCGCGCAGAGGCCGATGCAGGGTACCCGGCGCATGCTGGCGCGGGTGCTGGGCGCATCCGACGAGGCGCGCGTGGGAAAGCGTGGACGATGCTTCGCCGTCGAGACGCACCAGGCACAGATCCGCCCTCGCCGGAGTGTCGACCAACTCCCACGGCATGCGCAGATAGGGCGCAAGCAGCCCCATCAGTGAGCCCAAGGAAGCCCGATCTGCTTCGCTGAAACCTGCGCAGAACAACCGCCATGGGCGGCCAGTCGGGGTACTCATCACACGGCCTCCTCGACTTGCGGCATCGCGGCGCGCGACTTCGCCAGCACCATGCCGATATTGGCCGACGCGCGTGCCACGAATACCGCTGCATGATTGGGGAAACGGCGCGAGCGCAAGAAGATGTGGATCAGGTTGGAACTGAACACCACGATTTCGTTGAAATAACGCAGGTTGTCCTCCGGGTTCACGCCGCGCAGTCTCTTGAACATGCCTTCAACCTCGAGGATGTTCCTGCCCTGGAACATGTCGGCGGTGGCGGCCGCGACCAGATCCAGCACTTCGGAAGGATGTGAATCAACGGTGCGGACACCGAGCAGCATGCCGCTGGCCATGTCGACGTAGCCTGCGGCGACACATTCGGGGATTCCCGCCTGACAGGCGGCAAGGACCTTGTCTAGAGACATTCTCGACTTCCTTTCCAGAAGAGGGTGGATGGCGACAGCGCGGCCCATGCCGGGGATGTGCCCGGACTCTCGTCCGACTGGCGTGCGATGCCCACGTGCCGGGGGATGAGCACATCCGCCCGACGTCGTGGAACAGCGCTCGCGGAGCCGTTCCGACCCCCCGGAATTGTCTCCAATCTCAGCATTCTGCTTTCCCAGTCATCCCATGCATCGTGGGCTTTCCGCAATGCGTGCGGTGTCACGAGGCGTGGCGACACTAGGCCAGGCAAACGCACCTCGCCAATCGGGGCAATCCCGATATTTTCCGGCTCAATACGTTGCTACCGTCACACCCCGCGATAATCTTTAAAACTTTGTGTCAGCGACGGGGCGGCGCTTCCATCCATCCAAGCATGCAATAGCGACCGCGTGGCGGCCGTCTGCACGCGCGCCTCGCGGATGGGTGGCACACTCGCTTTCCAAGACCGTCCGGTTAGCTGCGGGCGTTTTTCGTGGACGTACCAGATGTTTGATCAGCGTGTGCCCACCCGTGTTCTCCTCGCCTCGACGGGCATGCTCACGCTGCTCGGTTTGCGGCAATTGATCGCGCACGTGTCCGGCATGGATGTCGCCGCCGAAACATCCTGTCGTCACAGCCTGGACCAGACGATCCGCCAACACCGCCCGGATCTGCTCGTGATCGACTCGGAAATGCTGCCGCACGTTGGTGCCCTCTCCGACCTCTCCCACATCCGCGTACTGTTGCTCTCCACCCGCACGCATTCAGGGCTGTTGCCGGCCAAGCTGTCTGTCTGCGGCGCCATCAGCGAGCGCGACGAATTGAGCAAGATCAGTGGTGCGCTGGAGACCGTGGCGAGCTGTGCCGGCCCCAGCGGAAGCCGCGCCTGCTGCAAGAACTGCCCGCTGCCGACCTCGTTCACGCCGGTGCAGACGTTGCCGTTGTCGCAACGCGAAAGCCAGGTGTTCACCCTGCTCGGCGAAGGCAAGGGAAGCAGCGATATTGCCGCAATACTGATGCGCAGCATCAAGACCATCGAAGCGCATCGCGAGAACATCAAGCGCAAGCTCGATCTGGCCAATGCCGGCGAATTGATCGACGCGGCCAGACGCTGGGTACGCGGCGAGTTCATCGAGGTGCCTTCGGCGCAGGCAGCCAGCGACACGCCGCATGCCAACGAGCTACGCAGCGCGTAACCGGTACCGCGCTTCCCTATCGCGCCCGATACGCCCGCAGGAACAGCGTCACGACGGAATCCACATGTGCGGCCGCATCGTCGCCATGGGTGCAGCCGATCGGGCCGCACAGCATGCGCAGGTTGACCTCGCCTTTCAGCAGGCAAAGGAACTGGCCGGCGGCTTCGCGCGTGTCGGAAATATCCAGCTCGCCACGCGCCACCGTGGCTTTCAGAAAGGCATCCAGCCCGGCAATGATGCGTGCCGGGCCGGCATTCCAGAACAAGGCACCAAGGCGCTCCACGTTGCGCGGATCACCGAGCATCATGCGATGCAGGGCGATGGAATCGGCGCACGACAGCAACGTGTGGAAGCGATGCCCGATGCTGCGCAACGCCTGATCCACCGGGCCGGAAGGCGACACGGCGAACAGGTCATCGGGCAATTGTTCGCGGCAGCGCTCCTCCACCGATGCGAAGAACAGCGCTTCCTTGTCGCCGAAGTGGCTGTAGACGGTGAGCTTGGAGACACCCGCCTCCGCTGCGATCTGCTCCACGCTGGTGCCATCAAATCCGGTTTGCAGGAACAGACGCTTGGCCGCATCGAGGATGGCACTGCGCTTCTTCGCACTTTTCGGACGGCCCGGACCGGGGTTCGGCTTCGGGCCGGGCGGCGGATGCGAGGACGGGCTGAGTGGCTTGGGCATGTCGGCAATTAAATAGTGGACTAGCGGGTTCAACAATTATATTGTACCGGCCAGTTTACTTAATCTGGCGGCTGACATGGGCGGGCACTGGCATTCGATGGCAAGAGTGGGGCTGGCGCTGGCCAGCATGGCAGGGGCGCTGTCGGCATGTGCTCCGACCGAGCCGGACGCCGCGCCGCCACGTCCGGCCATGGTCGTGCGGGCGCATCCGGCACAGGCTGCGATACAGATTTTTTCCGGCGATGTGCGGGCGCGCGAGGAAGCGGCCTTGTCGTTTCGCGTGGGCGGCAAGATGGCGCGCCGATTTGTCGATGCGGGTGCACGCGTTCGCGCAGGCGAGGTGCTGGCCGAACTGGATCCGCAAGACCTCCGCCTGCAGGCCGACGCCGCACGCGCGCAGTTGGCCGCAGTGCAGGCCGAGTTGTCGCTGGCGGAAGCCGAGCTGGAGCGCCACACCGGCATGCTCGAGCGCGGCTTGATCAGCCAGTCGCTGTTTGATGCCAAGAAAGCCACGTTCACCGCCGCGCAGGCACAGGCCGGCAATGCGCGGGCCCAGCTTGCGGTGATGGAAAACCAACGCGACTACGCACGCCTGACCGCGCCGCAGGACGGCGTGATTGCTTCGCGCCTGGTGGAAGCCGGGCAAGTGGTGGCTGCCGGGCAAAGCGTGTTCGTGCTGGCCGCCGATGGCGAGCGCGATGTGGCCATCGCGGTACCGGAAAATCAGATGGCGCGCTTCACCGTCGGCACGCCGGTGATGGTCGAACTGTGGTCGCAACCGGGCAAGCACTGGCCCGGAAAGGTGCGCGAGCTCTCGCCCGCCGCCGATCCTGCCGCGCGCACGTTTGCCGCGCGCGTGGTGTTCGATGCACCGCAAGCTGCCATCGAACTGGGCCAGAGCGCCCGCGTGTACGCCGCCGATGGCGGCACGTCGGCACTGGCTGTGCCGTTGGCAGCGGTGGGTGGCGAGGCCGGTGATGCCTATGTCTATGTGCTCGACCCCGCCACCTCCACGGCACATCGCCGTGCGGTGCAGGTGTTGAACTGGGGCGAACGCGAAGCCAGCATCGGCGAGGGTTTGTCGCGCGAGGATTGGGTGATCGCCGGCGGCGTGCATCTGATCGGCGAAGGCGACCGCTTGCGCGCGGTGGACCGCGACAACCGCGCGGTCGATCTTGCGGACACGCCGTGATGGATCGCCCCGGCATCGCTCACACCGGCTCGGATCCGGGCCGCTTCAATCTTTCCGCCTGGGCGCTGCGACATCGTTCGCTGGTGCTGTATGCCATCGTGCTGCTCGGCATGATGGGCGTGTTTTCCTACGGCCAGCTCGGACAAAGCGAAGACCCGCCCTTCACCTTCCGCGCCATGGTGGTGCGCACCCTGTGGCCGGGAGCGAGTGCGGAGGAAGTGGCGCGTCAGGTCACGGATCGCATCGAGCGCAAACTGATGGAAACCGGGCGCTACGAAAACATCCGGGCCTATTCGCGCCCGGGCGAATCGCAGGTGATCTTCGTCGCCAAGGACAGCATGAAATCGCGCGAGTTGCCCGAGCTTTGGTATCAGGTACGCAAGAAGGTGGGCGACATCCGCCACACCTTGCCGGCAGGCAGCATCGGCCCCTTTTTCAACGACGAGTTCGGCGATACCTTCGGCAACATCTACGCGCTCACCGCCGATGGGTTCGACTACGCGGTGCTGAAAGATTACGCCGACCGTCTCGAAATCGAACTCCAGCGCGTACCCGACGTGGCCAAGGTGGAGCTGATCGGGTTGCAGGAAGAAAAGATCTGGATCGAACTTTCCAACACCAAACTCGCCACCCTCGGCATTCCGCTGGCGGTGATCCAAGCGGCGCTGGATGAGCAGAACGCAGTGCTGCCCACGGGCTTTTTCGAGACCCCGGAAGAGCGTGTGCAGTTGCGCGTTTCAGGGCGATTTTCCTCGGTGGAGGAAATCGCCGCGTTTCCGATTCGCGTAGGCGACCGCAGCTTCCGGCTCGATGACGTGGCGCGCGTCTGGCGCGGCTTTTCCGATCCGCCCGCGCCGAAGATGCGCTTCATGGGCGAGGATGCCATCGGGCTGGCGGTGTCGATGCGCGCCGGCGGCGACATCCTCGCGCTGGGCAAATCACTTGATGCCGAACTGGCGCGCCTGCAGAACACCCTGCCGCTGGGCATGCAACTGCGCAAGGTGTCCGATCAGCCGGCGGCAGTGCGCAGCTCGGTCGGCGAATTCGTCCAGGTGCTGGCCGAAGCGGTGGCCATCGTGCTGCTGGTGTGTTTCTTCTCGCTCGGCTTGCGCACCGGCCTGGTGGTGGCGCTGTCGATTCCGCTGGTGCTGGCGATGACCTTCGCGCTGATGCACTACTTCGGCATCGGCCTGCACAAGATTTCCCTCGGCGCGCTGGTGCTCGCACTGGGCCTTCTGGTGGACGATGCCATCATCGCCGTCGAGATGATGGCGGTGAAGATGGAGCAAGGCTACGACCGCCTGCGCGCGGCCAGTTATGCCTGGACCAGCACCGCCTTCCCGATGCTGACCGGCACCTTGATCACGGCGGCCGGCTTCCTGCCCATCGCCACGGCGGCATCCAGCACCGGCGAATACACCCGTTCGATCTTCCAGGTGGTGACGCTGGCCTTGCTGGTGAGCTGGGTGGCGGCGGTGGTGTTCGTGCCGTATCTGGGCGACAAGCTGCTGCCGGACCCGAAACAAGGCGCGATCGGGCACGAACATGACCCGTATCAATCGCGTTTCTACCAGCGCTTCCGGGCGTTGGTGGAGGCATCGATGCGGCATCGTCGCCTGGTGATCGTGGCGACGGTGGCATTGTTCGTTGCCTCGGTGGCGCTGTTCCGTTTCGTGCCGCAGCAGTTCTTCCCTTCCTCCACGCGGCTGGAGCTGCTGGTGGATCTGAAACTGGCCGAAGGCGTGTCACTGCATGCCACGCAGGCACAGGTGGAGAAGCTGGAAGAAAAACTGCAGGCAATGGAAGGCATCGAAAACGTGGTGGCCTATGTCGGCACCGGCTCGCCGCGCTTCTATCTGCCGCTGGATCAGCAGCTGCCGCAGACCAGCTTCGCGCAGTTCGTGGTGCTCACCAGCGATATCGCCGCACGCGAGAAAGTGCGCGCGGGCTTGATCAACTTGTTCGCCACCGACTTCGGCCAGCTTCGCGCTCGCGTCACGCGCCTGGAGAACGGGCCGCCAGTGGGCTACCCGGTGCAATTCCGGGTATCCGGCGAACATATCGACCTGGTGCGCGCGCTGGCGCGCGACGTGGCCGCCAAGGTGCGCGGGAACCCGCACGTGACCAACGTCAATCTGGATTGGGAAGAGCCGAGCAAGGTGGTGCGTCTGGTGCTGGATCAAGAGCGCGCCCGCGCACTCGGCGTCAGTTCCGCGCACCTGGCCCAGTTTCTGCAAAGCTCGCTCTCGGGCATGACGGTCAGCACCTTCCGCGAAGACAACGAGCTGATCCAGATCCTGTTGCGCGGCCCGGCCGAGGAACGCGCACGCCTTTCCATGCTCGGTTCGCTTGCAGTGCCCACCGCAAACGGGCGCAGCGTGCCGATCTCGCAGATTGCCACGCTCGAACATGGCTTCGAGGAAGGCATCGTCTGGCATCGCAATCGCCTGCCGACAGTGACGGTGCGTGCCGATGTCTACGGCAAGGAACAACCGGCCTCGGTGGTGGCGGAGATTCTTCCCACGCTCGATGGCGTGCGCGCGCAGCTGCCACCCGGCTATCTGCTGGAAGTCGGCGGTACGGTGGAAGACTCCGCCCGTGGCGGCAAATCGGTGGCCGCCGGCGTCCCCTTGTTCGTGGTCGCCGTGTTCACCCTTCTGATGATCCAGTTGCGCAGCATCTCGCGTTCGCTGCTGGTGTTCCTCACCGCCCCGCTCGGCCTGATCGGCGTTACCTTGTTCCTGCTGCTGTTCCGGGTGCCGTTCGGTTTCGTCGCCATGCTCGGCACCATCGCGCTGGCCGGCATGATCATGCGCAACTCGGTGATTTTGGTGGATCAGATCGAGCAGGACATCGCCGCCGGCCACCCGCGCTGGCAGGCGGTCATCGACGCCACCGTGCGCCGCTTCCGCCCTATCGTGCTGACCGCCCTGGCCGCCGGGCTCGCCATGATCCCGCTCTCGCGCAGTGCCTTCTTCGGGCCGATGGCAGTAGCGATCATGGGCGGCCTGATCGTGGCCACGGTGCTGACGCTGGTGTTCGTGCCGGCACTGTACGCAGCCTGGTTCCGGGTGAAGGAAGAGGCGCCGGTGGCACCGTGACGACAGGTGGCGCGCTATCC
>JAEXRB010000182.1 GCA_023438325.1 Pseudomonadota bacterium
GGATGTGACGATCGAGCGCTTCGAGAAAAACCCGGACGGCAGCTACGCAATTGCCGGGAGTTTCCGTGCCACCCGGGTGCCTGCTTCGAATATGGCGAAAAAGCTCAAGGGCCAGACCTTGCCGCAGGCCGAGGGCCGATTCGATTACGCCGCACTGCCGCTCAAGCAGATGCCGAAAATCGGGCAATGAGGTCGGCAGCACCGCTCAGTGGGATTTCTTCGCGATCCTGCCGTGCAGGTCGTTGACGGTCATCAGCGCGGCGCTGCCGTAATAGGTGTGAAGATCCGCCACCATCTCGCCCTTTTCGATCACCGGATCGGTGGCGACGAGGCGGCGGGCTTCTTCGATGTCCTTCGTTGCCAGCACGAAAATGCCGCGCCGGCCTTCCACGCCGTCCAGCGGCCCGGCGAGCACGAGTTTGCCCTCGTCTGCCAGTCGTTTCATGTTGGCGAAATGCCCTTGGAACATGCTTGTTCGCTCCTCGCCCGCAGGCACCGGCGTGGGGCCGCTGCGCAGGATCACCAGCACGTAGGCGCGCATGCCGTAATCGTCCGCGCCGAGTGAGCGGGCGAGGGCTTCGTCATAGTTGGGGCGAGGCGAGGCTTCCGTATTTGCAGCCGAATCGGATGCGTGTGCGGCGATGTGCCAGGGCAGCAGCGCGGTGGCGAGCAGGACAGGCAATTTCCGGATCATGACGCGGCTCCATGGAGGAAATGCCGGCATCGTAATCCTCGTGCCGCCGTGTGCGGAACGGGCGCTGTTCAGTGCCGAAGGGCGTGTTCCAGGGTTTCGATGCGGGCGCGCATGGCATCGTGTTCCGTACCGCTGCGTGGCAGCCATTGGCGGGCGGTTTCCAGAGCCTCACGGGCCAGTGCGAGGTTGTCGAGGCGGTGATGGCTTTCGGCCCGCGTCAGTGCGGCGCGCAGGTGCAGCGTGGCGGGCAGGGTACGGGTGTCTTCGGCGGAGAACTCGAACAAAGTGTCGAGTGCGTCGGTGGGGCGATGCAGCGCCAGCAGCAGCTCGGCGCGGGTGATGCGCGCCGATTGGGTCAGTGGGCTGGCCGAGCCGGCGTGCGTGAGCGCCATGGCCTCGGCTTCGCCGGCATATTCGAACGCTTCGCCGTAGCGCTCCAGACGTTGCAGCACGCGGGCGGTGTTGCCGATCAGGGCGGCGGTTGCGGCCGAAGGGCCGAACAGGGTGCGGCGCAGTGCGAGGGCCTCGGAAAACGCCAGATGTGCGGCCGCGAAGTCGCCTTTGCGGAACTGTGCGGCGGCGAGGTTGTTGAGGGTATTGAGCGCGTCGTTGCCGTTGCCTAGATCGAGCGCGCGCCACAGCACCATCGCCTCCTGCGAAGCAGCGATGCCGTCGTCGATGCGCCCGGCCTGCACGTAGGCGGCACCGAGGTTGGTGTAGAGCACGGCGGTTTCGAAGTGTTCGCGGCCGGAGCGTTGCAATCGCTGCGACAGCGCGGCTTCCAGTGTGGCCAGTGCGGCGGCGGCATCGCCGTTTTCGCGTTGCAGGCGCGCCTGCAATGCGCGCGAGGTGAGCAGTACGTCGGCATGGCGCTCCGGTGCGGTTTGCCAGAATGTCTGCGCCTGTTCGAGCAGGTTCGTGGCCTCGTCGCGCTCGCCCATGCGGTGCTCTGCTTCTGCAAGGGTGAAGCGCACGTCGGCAGCCGCCACGGGGTCGGCGATGGCGTGCTCGAACGCCAGCCAGCGGCGCAGCAGCGGTTCGGCTGCGGCATAGTCGCCCAGATAGAAATGCAGCTCGCCGAGTGCCTTGAGTACCTGTGCATCGGTGGCCGGATCATCGGCAAAACTGGCTTGCACGCGGGCGGCGGCTTGGTCGAGCACCTGTTTGGCGGTAAGTGTTTCGCCGTCGCGGGCTTGCTGGCCGGCGTCGCGGAACATGTGCGCCAGATAGTCGCGCACGGCCTTGCTGCGGCGTGCTTCCATCTGCGCGATGTCGCGCTCGCGCAGGGCTTCCTGCCGGGCCAGCGAGATGGCGGTAAGTGCGCCGATCAGGCCGGCAAATATCAGGGCGGTGATGCCGGCAGCGAGCCAGTAGCGTCGCAGGAAGCGCCGCAGGCGATAGCCGAAGGCATCGCCGCGCGCTGCAACCGGGGCATGCACGAGGTATCGGCGTACATCCTGCGCAAGCGCCTCCACCGAGGCATAGCGCGCCGCAGGTTCGGGGCGGAGCGCCTTGTGTGCGATGGCATCCAGATCGCCGCGCAGTTTTCTTGCGATGGACGAAGAAGGCGCGTGGGAACTGGGCGGCGGCGGCGGCCCGGCCTGCGCGCGTTGCAACAATGCGACGGGCCCGGAGCCGGCCAGTTCGCCCCATGGCGAGCGTTCGGTCAAAAGTTCGTGCAGCAGCAGGCCGAGCGCGTAGACATCGGTCAGGGTGCTCTGCTCGCCGCCAGCCAATTGTTCGGGAGCCGCGTATTGCGGGGTGAGGCGCAGCTCCCGGGTATCGCCGCTCTGGTCGTCGATCAGGCGCGCAATGCCGAAATCCAGCAACGCGGGCTGACCGTTGGCACGCACCATGATGTTGTCCGGCTTCAGATCGCGATGCACGATCAGGTGGCGGTGTGCGAACGCCACCGCATCGCACACTTTCACGAACAGCGCCAGCCGCGCTTCCAGCGCCAGTGCGTGGTCGCGGCAATGGCGCATCAACGGCACGCCTTCGATGTATTCCATCACCATGTAGGGTGCGCCGTCGGGCAGGTTTCCGGCATCGATCAGGCGTGCGATGTTGGGATGTTGCAGCCGCGCCAGCAGGTGCTGTTCGTGCAGCAGGCGCTTCGCATCGCCATGACCGTGATGACGGAGCAGCTTCATCGCGACCTGTTGCTCGAAGCGGCCATCGTTGCGCTCGCCCAGCCATACTTCGCCCATGCCGCCACGGCCGATCCGTCGCACCATGCGCCACGGGCCGATGGTGCGGCCGGTGTATTCGTCCGGTGTGGGCAGGGCTGATTCCAGGAAGCCTTCGGAAGCGGTGGCGGCATGCAGCAGTTCACGGACTTCCTCGCGCAGTGCGGCGTCGGTGCAGGCGCTATCGAGGAAGGCGCCGCGCTCGGCGGCAGGCAGTTCGAGCGCGGCGTCGAACAGGGCTTCGACTTTCGCGAAGCGTTCGGCGGCGCGCGTGCTCATGCCGGCACGGATCCTTCATCGCCGGCCTGTTCGCCCAGCTCGCGATACAGCCAGGCGCGTGCCTTGATCCAGTCACGCCGCACGGTGCGATCGGTGATGCCGAGCGCGCGCGCGGTTTCAGCTTCGCTGTAGCCGGCGAAAAAGCGGCACTCCACCACGTGGGCCAGACGCGGGCTCAATTGCGCGAGTCGCTCCAGGGCTTCGTTCACTATGAGGATTTGCTCGTCTGCGGCGTCCGCCGCGTCGATGCTTTCGTCCAGACTCAAGGGCGACTGGCCGCTGTTGCGCTTGGCTGTGCGGCGCATTTCCGCATCGCCTACCAGCACTTGCCGCATCGCCAGTGCGGCGGTGGCGAGGAAATGTTGCTCACTGCTCCACGTCGGTGCGCGTTGCAGCTTCAGCCAGGCTTCGCTGATCAATGCCGTGGTGCACAGCGTGGCACCGGCGCCGACCCGGAAGCGCTCGCGGCGCGCGATGCGGCGCAGGTCGCCATAGAACAACTCCATCAAGGCGCGCAGGCCCGGATCATCGGCGGCGGGGCGGAAGGAGGGCTGCGGAGCATCCGAAGTCATGCCGACAAGTTTAGCAATGCCCCTGTCCGGTTTTTCCGCAGTCTCCTGTTTCACCGCCCATCACGCCCCATTCCGGAGACTGCCATGCGTTTCGTACTCGCTTTCGTACTGTTGCTGGCCGTTCAGGCCCAGGCTGCCACGTTCACCGTTACCAACACTGCCGACAGTGGTGCGGGGTCGTTGCGGCAGGCGCTGATCGATGCAGGTGTCGATACCTCGTTTCCGCGTGTTGTCCAGTTTGGCTCGGCGTTCCCGCAGGGCGGCGTCATCGAGTTGCAAACCACACTGCCCACATGGTCGAACGACATTTTGAAAATCGAGGGCAATGGGCGTATGCCGGTGCTGGATGGCCGCAACGCGGTGCGCATCCTCGTGGTGGCGGCGGGAACGCGCGAAATCACGCTGCGTGGCCTGACGTTCCGGCGCGGACGCTCTACCGCAGCGGCGGGCGGCTGCCTGTGGCATCAATCCACTACCGCCAGCACCGATCTTCTCGTGTTCGACACGCGCTTTGAAGACTGCAAGGCGGTCGCCAGTCAGGGCAATGCCTATGGCGGTGCGATTGCCTGGGTCAGCCCCGACAGCACCGTATTCATCTACGACAGCCTCTTCACCGGCAATGCCGCCGGCGTGATTGGCAACAGCAGCCTGAAGGAAGCGTTCGGCGGCGCGGTCCTGCTCGATGGCCGACGCGTGGAGATCGTCGGCACGCGCTTTTCCGGCAATACCGTGGAGCGCGTCGGCGGCGTGGTGCAGGGGCTGGGTGGAGCTGTGTATGTGGGAGTCACGTTCTCGGCGCTGCTGCGCGACGTGGAGTTCCAGTCCAATCGCGTGGTCGATGCCGCTGCCGGCGGCGTCCTGTCGGCGGGCGGTGCGGTGGCGCTGGCGTGTCTGGAAAGCGATTGCACGCTCGACATCACCAATGCGGGTTTCATCGACAACGCCGTTTCCGGCAATGGCATCGGCGGCGGGGCGCTTGTCACACAAGGTGGTCGCCTCGCCCTGCTCAATGCCAGCTTCAGCGGCAACCGGGTTGGCGACAATGGCACGGGTGGCGCGCTTTTCGCATTGCCAGGCGAACTGCGTGCCCGCCACCTGAGCTTCAAGGACAACGACGCCGCCATCGGTGCGCATCTGGCGATGAGCGGGGTGAATGTCACGCAATGGGCATGGTCGCTGCTCGGCCCTGTTGCCGAAGGTTCGGGCCCGGCCTGCGGATTCGGTAGCACCACGATGGATGGGCCGGGCGTGGCCAATCTGTTCGAGAGCGATTGTGGCCTGCTTTCCGCATCCGGCGGTGTGATAGGTCCGGTCGGTCTTCTTGCGTTGAACTATTCATTCTTCCCCGCCACCCTGGTGCCTGGTGCGGGATCGTCTGCGATCGATCCGGCGGTTTCGCAGAGCGACTGCTTCACGCTATTTGATGCGCGCGGCATAGTGCGCCCGCAGGACGGGGATGGCGATGGCATCAGTCGTTGTGATGCAGGAGCTTTCGAAGTGCAGTCGTCCGGGATTTTTTCCGATGGTTTCGAGGCTTCGCCATGATGCGTTGAACGTCGCAACGTGCGGCAAGCCGTTGCGTCAATGTCATTTCGGGCACGTTATGCTGCTGCATCATTGTCTGTCTCAGTGGCCAGCATGCAGCACCACATTTTCCACGCTCTGCGGAGGCGTGCCACGAAGCTGGTCGCAACACCTGATGATGCCGAAGATCTGGTGCAGGAAACATTGCTGGCCGGATGGTTGGCCGGGCGCACGGATGCGGCGTTCCTGCAGGGTGTTTTGCGGAAACAGGCGGCGATGGCGTGGCGCAGTGCGGGGAGGCGAGGTGC
>JAEXRB010000225.1 GCA_023438325.1 Pseudomonadota bacterium
CTCATGGACCATGCCTCGTGGATTCCCGCCGCGCTCGCACGCCTGCGCCACCCGACATCGCGCTCGCACCTGGAAGCCCTGCCGGGCCGGCGCAAAGGCCCGCCGCGCCACTACGGCATCCTCTCGCTGGTCGATGAACGCCACTCCGGCAGCGATGCTGCGGCATTGCTGACCCTGATGGACGTACAGCAGCCTGCGCCGCGCCATACCCTGGACGAATTGCGCCGCACCTTCGATTTCACTGCCGCCGAAGCCCGTATCGCCGATGCCATGGTCGCAGGCATGGGCACCGAGCAAATTTCCACCACCTTCCTGATCCGCCGCGATACGGTGCGCAGCCACATCAAACGCCTGCTCTCCAAGACCGGTACGCATGGGCATGTGGAGCTGCAGAAGCTGCTGCTACGCATTTCTCCGAACCTCACGACGCTTCAACAGAAGAGCGTGACCTCGGCATCGCAGTAAACTCCTCCGCACCTTCTCTCCCGTCATGGCGAGAGAGAAGGTGCGGAATTTGTTACTTGGCCTCCGCCCAGCGCAACAGCCAGTCCTTTACCGTGTTGTGCCACTGGATGCTGTTCTGAGGCTTGAGCACCCAGTGGTTTTCATCCGGGAAATACAGCAATTGCGACTCGATCCCGCGACGCTGCAAGGCAGTGAACGCGGACAGCGCCTGATCCACTGGCACGCGGTAGTCCTTCTCGCCTTGCACCACCAGCATCGGCACCCGCCACTTGGCGACATGGTTGCGTGGATTGAACTTCTCGTAATTGGCCGGATTCTCGAACGCCGGGCCACCGTTCTCCCACTCGGTGAACCACAGTTCTTCGGTGACGTAACCCATCGCGTGTGTATCAAACACGCCATCGTGGTTGACCAGACACTTCCACGGCTCGTTCCAGTTGCCGGCAATCCAGTTGATCATGTAACCGCCGTAGCTGGCACCAAGAGCACAGGCGCGATCGGCATCGAGGAAGTCGTACTTGGCCAGCGCCGCAGCCCAACCTTTCTGCAAATCTTCCAGCGGCTTGCCACCCCAGTCACCGGAAATCGAATCGGTGAACGCCTGGCCGTAGCCGGTGGATCCGTGGAAATCGATGAAGACTGCAGCGAAGCCCGCACCGGCATAGCTCTGCGGATTCCAGCGGTAGTGGAAGTTGTTGCCCATCGAACCCTGCGGGCCTCCGTGAATGATGAAGGCCACCGGATACTTCACGCCCGGTGCATGGTTCCACGGCTTGACCACGTACCCATGCACGGTTTCGCCATTCCAGCCGGCAAAACTGAATTGCTCGTACTCACCCAGGCGCACGTCGGCCAGTGCCTGCTTGTTGAACGCGGACAACACCCGCTCGCCACTTCCGTCGGACCGCGCCACATACACCTGCGCAGGCGAAGTCAACGTACTGCGCGTGAACACCAGCGTATCGCGACCAAGATCGAAACCTTCCACCGCTCCCACGCCCGGCAGGCGACGGGCCTTGCCGCTGGCGATGTCGACAATGTGGATCGGATGGTTGCCGGTGTCATCAACGGCGGCGTAGATGCGCTTGCCATCGGCCGAGAGCGTGATGCCGTGTGGCGAAAAATCCCAATTCGGCGCGATCTCGCGCGTCGCGCCGTTGGACAACTGTTTCTCCATCAGCGCGAAGCGGTCTGCTTCAAAACCGGGGCGCTTCATTGCCAGGTAGTACAGCGTGCGGCCATCGGCACTGAACACCGGGCTGGTGTCCCAGGCCGGATTGTCGGCGGTGAGGTTGACCGGCGTGGCCGATCCGTCGGCCGGCACGCGGTAGAGATCGAAATTGGTTGACCATGGCTCGCTCTTTCCCGCGATACGCGCCGCAAACACCAGGCTCTTGCCATCGGGTGACCACGTGTACTCATCCGAACCACCGAACGGCTTGGATGGCACATCGCCATCAATGTTGCGCGTCACCTTCACCGGCGTCGTTGCGCGTCCATCACTGCCAATGGTTGCGGTGAACAATTGACTGCGCCGGCCATCCTTCCAGGTATCCCAGTGCCGCACGAACAGGCGCTCGTACACCATGCCGGTGGATTTTTTCGCAGCCGTATCGTCCAGGCGTTTCGTGGTGCAAGCCAGATCAGGGCAATCATCGAACACCTCCAGGCTCACCGCGATGCGGCCGTCATCCGGCGACACGCGATAACTGCCCACATCCAGCGCATAGGCCGTTACCGGCTGCGCCTCGCCACCACTCAATGGCAAACGCCAGACTTGCATCGAGCCCGAGCGCGGGGAAAGGAAATACAGCGATGCGCCATCGGCGGAGAACTGCGCAGACACTGCACTGGCGTTGCTCGATGTCAGACGACGCGCCGGTGTGCCACCATCCACCGGCTGGATCCACAACGATGTGACCGCCTTGTTCGCCGCCACATCGGCCTCACGCAATGCATAGACCACGCGTTTGCCATCGGGAGAAAGCATCGGCGCAGACACGCGATCCAATGCCACCAGATCCTCCGCCATCAAGCCACGTGGTGCAGCCTGCACACCCGCAGCCAACAGCAACAGGGCCGAACCTGTCAGAACCCGCTTCATCTGCCTCTCCCTCTTTGAATTGAACGAAAACGCCGATGGTAGGAGGCATGGCGTCGCTGGCAAAGTGCCGAAAGCGACACTCCCCTCATGAATACGTCCACAGGTGATTTGGATCGACCTTCGGCAGGAGCCAGACTCGATACATGCACCGGCGTGGTTCGCATGAGCTCAAAGCCACAGCCTTTCTTGACGTGGCAAAACACCACCACGCTCCGGTGTTGTTGCAGCAATTGGTTCGCAGCTGCCAGGCACGCTGCGACAACGCCTTCTACTTTCTGGCCTCTCCAGCAGTGCCTGAGCGCGGCCACCTGAGGCGACACTGTGCGGCTTGGGTCGATCCATGGGCAGACGCCGTAAAAACAACGGGACGGAGAAATCTCCGTCCCGTTGCGTCATCCAACCATGACACGCGCATTCAACGCACGGCGGCTCTCAGTGCACGAGCGCTTTCGGGAATGGGCGTACCAGCGGGCAAATGCAGGTCCAGCGCGCCAGCCTTGCCGAAACGCAACACCAAACCTTCGCCTGTCAGATCCCAGCCATAGCCCAGCATCACGCCGGCATCCCGCTGACTCCACGTGCCGGCGCGCTCAACTCCATCGGCCCCACGCTGACGCACTCGGATCAGCTGTGCATCGCCGGCCTTCACCGTATCCAGCCAAGCCACGGCTCTGCTGGAGGCATCGAGCAACTCCAGCGCCACACCGGGCTTGTCTGTACCGGCCGGATGCACCATCCAGCCACTCACGCTGGACGTGGCGACCATTGCCTCGCCCGGCATGGCAAGCGCCTTGCCTTCTTCCGGTTCGTCCTCGAAGCCATCGCAGAAGATCGAACACGGGCCGGTATCGGCGTGAATGATGTTGGTGTCCGCGCTGTCACTGGCGGCATCCGTCTCCCACGTTGCGGAGGCTTCGTTGGTCATCGTGCCGATGGCCGCATCGTTGCTCACCGTGGCCGATACCAAGACGGTGATGCTGCCACCTGCCGGCAGGGTCGAGGTGAACTCGATGTCGCCGTTGCCACTGACCTCACCGCACACCGCATCGCCCGCTTCCACGCAAGTCCAGGTGATGGACTCCACACCATCGGGCAAGGCATCAAGCAGTTCGACTTCCGCCGTGCTCGGGCCGGCGTTCGCCACCACGATGCTCCAAGTCAGCACCTGACCAGCATGGGCCTGGGCCAGATCGACGTTCTTGTCGATCGATACTGCCGCCTCCTGCGTGCCGGTGGCGTTGAAAGTCAGCACCGGCAGACCGGGCAGACTGACCGTGGCAGTCATCGTGTTGCCGCCGGCCACCGCGCCGAGCACCCATTCGGGCACCGTGGCTTCACCGCTGGCATCGGTCGACACCGTGGCGCTGCTGCTACCCAGAATGGAACCGTTGCCCGCCGTCACGCTGAACAGCACGCCGATACTGGCGACACCGTTGTTGCCGGTATCGAACACGCGCACTGTCGGCAGATCGGGCGACAGTGCCTGACCGGCGACGCCGCTGAACGTGTCGTCACCCACGATCTCGAAGCCCGCGATGGTCGCGGCCACGATGGTCAAGGTGCCACTGGCGCTGGCATTGGCGTAGTTCGGATGGCCGGTCAGCGCGGCCGAAACCGCGTAGTTGCCCAGGTTGATCGGATTGGCCGGCGTGTAGGTCACCACCACATCACCTGCCAGCGAGGCTGGCACCGTGGACACCGTCGCAAACTTCACCGAACCGTCGTACACATGCGTCAGGTTCGACAGGAAGATCTGTGCGGTGGCCTGATCGATGACCAGCGTGGCCGTATCTGCACCCGCCAGCACATAGTTCGGATTGGACAGCGTGGCCGTGACGACGTAGCTGCCGGCATCGGTCGGTGCCGCATCCGGGCTGTACGCCAGGCTTATGCCCGTCACACCAGCCGGCGTGGTCGTCACCGTCGCCGCCTTGGGCGA
The DNA here is from genome assembly GCA_023438325.1 of Pseudomonadota bacterium. Classification (GTDB taxonomy): domain Bacteria; phylum Pseudomonadota; class Gammaproteobacteria; order Xanthomonadales; family Xanthomonadaceae; genus Denitratimonas. The sequence continues at coordinate 4,509 of JAEXRB010000225.1, forward strand.
GCCGTCGTAGACATGAGTCAGATTGTCGAAGGTCAGCGTGACCTCGGCGGCGGTGATTTCGATCATCGCCGTCAGCGTATCGGAGGCATGGTTCGGATCGGTCACCGTCACCGTGGCTTCGTAGCTGCCCACGGCCATCGGCGGCAAGCCGTTGCCGGTGTCGTAGCTCAGTGTGTAGGCCACACCGTCCGGATTGCTCACCGTCGCAGGCTTGGGCGTACCGTCATAAACGAACGTGCCGCCGGTCAACACGATGCCGGTGTTGCCCGTCGCCGCCGGCGTGATCGTCAGCGTGGCATTGCCCGAGCCGGAACCGAAACCGTTGACGCACGTCACCTGCACCACGTAGCTGCCCGCATCGTGTGGCAGGGTGCTGCCGGCGTTGTAGGTCACAGTGCAGTCTCCGGTTGCGATTGCCGGCAGGGTGTCGAAAGTCACCGTGCGGTCGTTGCCGTTGAATGCGATCGAGGTCGAATCGTCGTCGGCCCAGCGGATGTTGCTGACCGTGATCGTGCCTTCCGTATTGGTGAGGCTGAACTGTGCATCGACCAAGCCCGCTGCCGAGGCCGTCACCACGTAGGGGCCGCCGGCCGTGCCGTTGGCCGCCAACATGCCGCTGCTGGCCCGGCCATCGGCATCCGTGAGTACCGGCATCACCGCCAATACCGCACTGGCACCGTTACCCGCCGGGGTAACCGCGAAACCGACCTCGACACCCGCCGTTTCCACTGCGTTGCCATGCTGATCTTCCAGCTGCACCACCAGCGGCGCGGTGAAGTCGGTATCGACCACCGTGCTCTGGGCGTCGCCGGAGACCACCACCAGTGCACTTGCCTCATCCGCCAGGTTGGTCAGCAGGAAGTCCACGTACTCGCCATTGGCGATGCTGGCACGCACGGTGTAGCTACCCGCAATGGTGTTGGCCGCCGGTATGAACTGAGCCTGGCCTGTTGCCACCGTGGTACTACCACCATCGCTGCTGGAAGCCCCGTTACCGGCCGCGACGGCATTGAACGCCACCGCGGCGCCCTCCACCGGATTACCGCCGATGTCTTTCACGGCCACCACCAGTGCTGCCGGGAACGGGTTATCGACCGTAGTCATCTGCAAGTCGCCGGAGACCAGCTCGATACTCGCCGCCGCGCCCGTGCCCACCGTGAAGGTCTGCACGCCGGAGCTGGCATAGACCACGCCGGTGTCGGTGAGATCGGCGTCCACGCCCACCAGTTCCCACACCACGTTGTAGGTGCCGGTATAGGTGAGGAAGGTGGTGCGGAACAGGTTGGTGCCGCTGAAGCCCGCAGACACCGGCAGGCCACCATTGGAGAGCGAACCGAAGTAGCCGACCAACGTGCCCGCACCGCCATCGCGCAGGGTGATGCGCTCATAGGTGCCGGTGACGACGTTGTAGAACTCCACCGCCGCATCCGGGGAATCGCCCGGGATGCCTGGTGCCGGCGCCAACGTGCCGCCGACCAATTCAATGGTGAAACGACCACGCACGTTCTGATCGTTCGGCGCCGGCTGTGCAGGCACCGTTGGCGGATACAGCGAAGCACCGCTGCTCAGCGTGGCCGTGCCGATATTGGCCATCGTCACCGAGGTATCCACCGTCGCACCCACTTCTGTGGCTATGGCCATCGGAGCCAGACTCAACGTCAGGTCGGCCACATCCACACTGTGCGTGGCGCTGGCGTAAACCGTGCCGCTGGCCTCGCCCACGATCTGCGACGTGACGGTGTAATGCCCGCCGCGCGTGGAACTGGCGCGCCAGATGGTCGGCAACGAGGAGGCCGGCAAGGTGAAGCCTGTCGGTGATCCCGCATCGAAGCTGCCGCACAGATCCGTACCGCAGGCCACCAGCGCGAAGCCGTTGTAGGCGATGCCGTCGAAGCTCCACTCCAGCGCCACATCGCCCGGTGCAATGCCGCCTTGACGGGTCAAGACCATCTCGACCACCACCGGCTCCACCGCCGCCGGGCTGTACGCATCGGCCTCGAACAGCGAATACGTCACAGGATCGGTATGCGCCACGCCCACTTCGTCGCCATCCAGCGTCAGCACCACGGTGTTGCCGATGGTCAGCGTGGCGGTGTCGGAAGCCGGGAGGTAGTTCGGATCGGTGAGCGTTGCGGTCACCGTGTATTCGCCCACCGCGCTCGGGGCCGTCGTGGTCGGCGGATAGGTCGTCGGCGCGATGCCCTCGTAGACGATGCTGTACGCCACACCTGTCGGCGTGGTGTCCGCCGTCACGGCCTGCGGTGCGCCGGTGAACTGGTAGGTCGCATCGTCCACCGTGATGCTGGCCGTGGCCGGGGTCACGCTGTACGTGGCCGAGCCGGTCGCATCGTAGGCCGCACCGGTGCAGGTCGCCGAGACGGTGTAGCTGCCCACCGGATCGGCTGCCGCAGGCACGCCCGTGACCGGATCGCAGGCTTCGCCGGTCTCGATGATGGTCGCCGTCACTGCGTGCGCCGTGCCATAAACACCGCTCAACACATCAAACGCCACCGTGCCCTGGCCGCGACCAACCAGAATGGCCTGTGCCGGAGCCTGCGCATACACCTTGCCGGTGTCGATGCCTACCACTTCGGACGCGGTGGCGTAATTGCCCGCGTAGGTCTTGAAGGTGGTGCGGAACTGGAACGCACCGGAGAAGCCCGCCGGCACCGGAATGCCGCCGCCGCTCAAGGCACCGAAGTGGCCGTACAGCCCGCCGCTGCCATCGCTGCGCAGGTTGTAGATCGGGTAGTACAGGCCATCGCCAGGGTTCAGGAACTCCACGTGCACATCCGGCGAGGCGCAGACCGGGTTGCCGCAGGTGCCGCCCGGATCGCTGTGCGGTGCCAGGGTTTCGCCCGGCAGGCTGATGCTGAAGCGGCCACGCACGTTTTCATCGTTCGGTGCCGCTTCGCTGCTGCCGATGCCCGCCGTGCCGATGTTGCTCAGCGCGACGCTGGTATCGACCGGCACACCGACCGCACCGGCGGCATTGCCGCTGCCGGACAGTTGCAGATCGGCCACGTCCACCGTATGCGCCGCCGTGGCATAGACGGTGCCGCTGTCGATGCCGACCACGCTGGCCGTCGTGGTGTATTGCCCGCCGCGCGTGGCGCTGGCGCTCCAGGTGGCCGGCAGCGAGGCCGGTGGCAGCGTGAAGCCGCCCGGCTCGAAGGTACCGCACAGGTTCGCACCACACGCTGCCAATCCGAATGCGTTCTGCGTCTGGCCCGGATCGACCAGCGGATGCAGCACGTAGGACAGTGCGACATCGCCCGGCGCGATGCCGCCGCCACGGCTCACCTGCACCTGGATGACGACATCCTCGCCCGCATCGCTGCTCCAGGCATCGGTGACGTAGGTGGACACCGTCACCGGATCGGTATGCGCCACGCCCACGTGGCCGCCGGCCAGCGTCAGCGTCACGTCGCGCGCGACGATTTCCAGCACACCGCTGGCGCTGCCTTCCCAGTCGTCCGACACCACAGTCGCCACGACGCTGTAGCTGCCCACGGCGCGCGGCAGATCGGTGCCGCCGTTGTAGGTGACATCGACATCCAGGCCTGCCGGGTCGGTGTCCACCGTAGCCTCGTGGTCGTCATTGTCGAACGCGTGCGGGCCAAGATCGCTCAATGTGACGGTGGCTTCGCCCTTGGCTACCGCCGTGGTCAGGTTGGTCGCTGCATAGGTCGGGAAGCCGTCCGTGTCGGTACCGACATCGCGGATTTCCGCTGCGATCGAGTATTCGCCAACATGGGCGAACACCACCTCGTAGCAGACCTCCAGCACCTCGCCGCCGTTCAGGGTGAAGCTCGGCATACCGACCACGCCATCCAGCCCGCCGGAACCATCTTCGGTCAGGGTGAGCGCCATTGCCGAACCCGGCGCGGCTGCGCCGCAGGTCGGCGCGGCGGGCCACCACAGCACGCTTACGTCATCGTCGGCAAGCGCGTAGTCCGCCGTCAGCTTGAACGGCGCGTACACGAGATCGGCCACATCGTCGATGCCGTGGTTTTCCAGACGCGAACGGTAGTACACCGCCTCGCCCACCTTCGCCCCCACCAGCGCGGAGGATTCGGGCGTGGCGAACGGGCCTTCATAGTCCAGGCTCACGTCCGGGTCGGACAGCACCACGTCGGTGGCATGGTTGTCTGCCGCATAGGTCGGCACGCCATCGGTATCGGGCACGGCATCCACCACGGTGGCGGCGACGCGGAAGGTATCCGGTGCCTGGTGGTAGGTGACGCGGAAGGCCGTGGTTTCATCGTAAGGCTCGGTCAGCGTGAAGCCACCGGGCGGGCCGAACAGGGCACTGAGCTGTCCTGGCGTACTGGCGTCGAGCACCAGCGTATCGAAGCCGCTGCCGGTGTCGTATTCGACCGTGAGATCGCCCCCGGCGATACCGCCATCGCGGGTAAAGACCAGTTCCACCAGCACGTTGTCCGCCACTTCGGCCTCTGAATTGGTCAGGGTGGCGGTGTAGGCGGTGGGCGCATCCTTCTCCACCCCGGCCACCGGGCCGTTGATGTTCAGCGCCACGCCGGCGTGTTCTGCGATCACCTCGGTGGAGATCACATCGGTGGCGTAGACCGTGCCGGAGGTCTCGCCCACCACTTCCACCTGCGCGGTGAAGATGCCGGCCTTGCCGTACACCACGCGGAAGTTGTGCAGGTAGGCGTAGGGGGTGGGCTGGAGCGTGAAGCTCGTCATCAGGCCACCCGTCGCATCGCCGGGGAAATCGGCAATCAGATCGTTGCCGCTTTGCGTCCAGACCAACTGCAGCAGCGGCGGCGGTGCGGCGGGGTTGACCACCGACAACTGCACGTCACCAGGCACCAGCGGGGTACTGCCGCTCACACTCAGGCGCAGGTAGACCGGCTCGGTCAGGGTTGGATCGTCGTTGCCGATGAAGCCGGTGTAGGCCGTCTCCGCCCCCACGGCCACGCCGCCCACGGGGCCGTTCAGATCGAACATCACCTGCGGCAGCGCCACATTGGTGAGCATGAAATCGACCTCACCCGCTGCGCCCGCATCGGCATTCACGGGGTAAGTGCCGGCATGGCCGTTGGCGATGGCGGTGACTTCCACTTCGCCGTTGTAGTTGCTGACCAGGTTCGGCAGGGAGCCGCCGATGCTGGCCGTCAAATATGCCGACGCACCCGCGCCCGGCGCAGCCACGGCAACGCCTTCACCCATCACCGCACCGCCCAGCGCATCTTCCACACGCGCACGCAGCGCGGTGGCGAAGGGCTGGTTGAGGTTGGCGGACTGCGGCGAGCCGGAGACCAGCGCGAGGCTGACGGCAGTGTTGTCGCCGCAGTCGCCCACATCGAAGGCACCGGCGTTGGTCGGGTCGGCGAGCAGCGGATCGGCGACCAGCAGATCGATGGCGCTGCCGCTGATCGCAGGTGCCGTGCCGTCGTACCAGTTCGATCCGACGATCAGGCCCTGCGCCATGC
>JAEXRB010000244.1 GCA_023438325.1 Pseudomonadota bacterium
CCCGGCGATGAAGGCCGATCATTGTACGGCCAGAGCACGCCATGCACTTGCGCATGCGCCACTTCGTGCCGAAGCCGTCGCCAAGGCGTATGCAGAATGCTTATCGCTCCGCCATCGCAACGGGCAAGTGCGCAGAATCCACGCAACACCACATGCGATGCCCGTTTTCATCAGATCATGCCGCAAGCCCAAATACCGCCGATTCCCTCCACCCCGCACCGCAGCCACCGCGTCAGCTGGCTTCGCGCCGCCGTGCTGGGCGCCAACGATGGCATCGTCTCGACCGCCGGCCTCGTGGTGGGCATCGCCGCCAGTGGCGCGGAAGCCGACACCATCATGATGAGCGGTGTCGCCGGGCTGGTGGCAGGAGCCATGTCGATGGCGGCCGGCGAATATGTCTCGGTGAAATCGCAAGCCGATGCCGAAGAAGCCGACCTTGCCATCGAAAAGCACGAACTGGCTTCCAAGCCACAAAGCGAACTGGAAGAACTGGCCTACATCTACCAAGCGCGCGGGCTGGAACCGGAACTTGCGCGTCAGGTCGCCCTGCAGCTGACCCGGCACAATGCCTTGGCCGCGCATGCGCGTGACGAACTGGGCATCACCGACACATTGCGTGCCCGCCCCGTGCAGGCGGCACTGACCTCCGCGCTCTGCTTCGCCTTCGGCGCCCTGCTTCCGCTCGTGACCGCCCTGATCGCACCGCCGGATCGGATCCATGGCGTCGTGATCGCTGCAACGCTGGCAGGACTCGCCTTGTCCGGTGGCCTTGCCGCCTATGCCGGCGGCGCGAAAATCCTGCGTGGCGCGACCCGCGTGGTGTTCTGGGGCGCGCTGGCGATGCTGGCGTCTTCGCTGGTCGGCCACCTGTTCCAGGCCTGACGGCACGCCAGCGAAGGCGACGCTACGACGACGCCTTGCCCGTATCCAGAGCCAGCCACCGCGACAACACCGCACGCGCCTCGTCAACGCCCAGATGCGACGCGGCCGAGAACAACTGCACGCTCACTCCTTCGCCCAACGCCCGGCGCGTTTCGAGCAATGCCTTGGATTGCTGCCCGCGTGGCAGCTTGTCGGCCTTGGTCAGGAGGCAGTGACACGCCAACCCGCGCGCCGCGCCATAACCGAGCATCTGCTGATCGAAATCGCGCAGCGGATGACGCACATCCATCACTACCACCAATCCGCGCAGCGCCTGACGGGTGCGAAAGAAGGCATCGATCAATCCCTGCCAGTGGTCGCGCAACGACGGGGGCACTTTGGCATAGCCGTAACCAGGCAGATCCACCAGAAAACGCTGCGGCGCCACCTGGAAATACACCAGTTGCTGGGTGCGGCCCGGTGTCTTGCTGGTGCGCGCCAGGCTGGTCTGATCGACGATGGCGTTGATCGCACTCGACTTGCCGGCATTGGAGCGCCCCGCGATGGCCACTTCCCAGCCGCCGTCATCCGGAAGCTGCTTCAATTCGTGCACGCTCTTGAGGTAATTCGCACCGCGCAGAGGGTTGGTTTCGGACATCGCACTGGTCTCGTGGTTTGACCGGCCAGAAGCCGGCTGGAATAATTCGGATGTTTCTGCATCGCCGGGGCTTGAACCCGCTGCCGCCCAGCCAAGTCGTATCGTCGCCGCTTCTTTCGACGACTCCGCCAGAGGCCTGTGCATGATTGCCTACCCCAAGTTCCGCGCATCCGCGCCTGCTTGCGGTCCGGATGGCAGCGATGATGGCCTCGGCGCGCAGCCTGAAAGCATTTCTCGCGGAGCACGTGTAATGAGTTTGCGTCGCTATTGTGGCATGGCCGTCGCGGTTTCCCTCAGCCTTGGCTGGACCTTCACCGTCGGCGCGCAGGAAACACCTGCGCCAGCCGAAGTCACCGCCGCGCCCGATGCCGAGCCGGCACCGGCCGTTGTCCTGACCGAAGCCCATGGCCCGGCGGTTGCCGGCGATGCCGCCGCAGGTGCCGGCAAAGCCGCCGCCTGCGCGGCCTGCCACGGCGCGGACGGCAATTCGATCGATCCCCAGTACCCGAAACTGGCTGGACAAAGCGAGCGCTACATCGCGCGCCAGCTCGCCATGTACAAGGACGGCAGTCGCCAGGATCCGGTGATGCTGGGCTTTGCCAGCATCCTCAGCCCGCAGGACATGCGTGACGTCGGCGCCTATTTCGCCACGCTCAAATCGCTGCCGGGCATTGCCGACGACAGCAAAACCGAAGACGGCGGCAAGTTCTATCAAGCTGGCGAGAAGCTCTATCGCGGTGGCGATGCCGAGCGCGGCATCCCGGCATGTCTTGCCTGCCACGGCCCGAGCGGCCGCGGCAACCCTGGCAGCCTCTATCCAGCACTTGGTGGCCAGCATGCGGGCTATACCGCAGGCAAGCTCGAAGCCTTCCGCGACGGTTTGGCCTGGGGCAACGGCGACAACCAAAACGCCATCATGGCCGACGTGGCCAAGCAGCTGACCAACGCCGAAATCCAGTCGCTCGCCAGCTATATCGAAGGCCTGCATGACTCAGCCGAGGTCGCTTCGCAATGACCAGCACCCACACCACGCTCACCCGTGCGCTGGCCCTGACTGCTCTGTTGGCACTCACTGCCTGCGGCTCGGAAGCGCCCGCACCGGCGGCACCAGCACCGGCGGCCACGCAAACGCCCGCAACCGAACCGGCGCCCGCGCCTGCCGGCGACGCGCCCGCACCTACCGAGCCCCAGGCTCCGGCAACAGCTGGCGAGGAAACACCTGCTCAAACCGCTGATACCGAGGCCGATGTCAGCGCCGAGGCACCCGCACCGGTCGTGCAGGCATCCACGCCGGTAGCCGCACCGGAAGGTCCGGAGCCGATCCTCGGCACGGACTACTTCGTCATCGACCCGCCGCAAGCCATGGCCGCCATGCCGGGCAAAGTGGAAGTGGCCGAAGTCTTCTCCTACACCTGCATCCACTGCGCCACGCTGGACAAGCTGCTGCCCGCATGGAAGAAGTCCCTGCCGGCCGAAGTCAATTTCGTCTATGCACCGATGTCCCATGGTGCATTCGAACCGATCGCGCGCGGTTTCTACGCCGCTCAGGCCATGGGATTGCTCGACCAGACCCACAGCGGCATGTTCAAGGCCCTGGCCGAGCAGCAGAAGATCGGTCGCGGCAGGATGGACGACATCGCCGCGCTGTACGCGGACCTTGGCGTGGATGCCGAGGCGCTGAAAGCCACGGCCACGTCGTTCGCCGTGAACACCCAGATCAGCCGCAGTCAGCGCACGCTGGCGCGCTGGAGCATCGAAGGCACTCCGACCATCGTGGTTGCCGGCAAGTACCGCGTCGTCAATGCCGCGCGTGGCCACGAAGGCATGCTGCAAGCCGCACGCTGGCTGGCACAACGCGAAATCGCCGAACAAGCCGCCAAGCCGGCCAATTGATTGCCCGGGCGGCCACGCCGCCCTCGAGCCGAACCGCGCTTGTCCGAACATCGG
>JAEXRB010000258.1 GCA_023438325.1 Pseudomonadota bacterium
GCCACGGTCTTGCCCTCGTGCTGTTGCTGATGCCAGCTCTGGCCTTGGCCGGAACCTCGGCAAAAGGCCGGGTGTGGCTGGATGCCAACGGCAATGGCCTGCGTGATCGTGGCGAGCGGGGCGTGGCCGGAGTCAAGCTATCCAATGGCCGCGACATCGCACTCACCGATGAGGCCGGACGCTACCGCATCGCCTTGCGCGAAGGCGACACACTGTTCGTCATCAAACCTTCCGGGTATCGCTTTCCGACCAATGCCGCGGGTTTGCCGGTGTTCTGGAAGCATCATTTTCCGAACGGATCGCCCGCGCTGCGTTATGGACGCATGCCGCCGAGCAATGCGCGCCGCACGGATTTTGCGCTGCTGCCGCATGCCGAGGAGAACGGCGAATCGTTCGAAGTGCTGGTGCTTGCCGATCCGCAGATGAAAGACCTGCGCGAGATGGATTTCTACGCGCGCTCCATCGTTGAGCCGGCGCGCCGGCATCAGGGCATTGCGCTGGGACTCACGCTTGGCGATCTGGTCAACGACGCGCTGGATTTGTATCCCGAGCTCAACCGCCATCACGCCACGCTCGGCATCCCGTGGCTGCACGCGCCGGGCAATCACGACATCGATTTCGACGTGAGCGATGATGCCGCTTCGCTCAACACCTACCGGCGCACCTTCGGCCCGGACACCGTGGCCTGGGAAATGCCCGGCCATGCCTTCATCGCGCTGGACGACGTGATTTACCGGCCCGGTCAGCGGCCGGCGTACATCGGCGGCCTGCGCGATGAGCAGTTCACCTTCCTGGAAACCTATCTCGCCACCTTGCCAGCGGAGACCCGCGTGGTGATGAGCTTCCATATTCCGTTGTTCGACGATCCGGACGAAACCTTTCGCCATGCCGACCGCGCACGCCTGTTCGGCCTTTTGCAACGCCTCCACGCGCCACTGATCCTGAGCGGCCACACCCACACCCAGCGCCATCATTTCCACGGTGCCGAAGTGGGCTGGAACGGTGTCAGCCCGCTGCACGAATACAACGTCGGCGCAGCTTGCGGCGGTTACTGGTCAGGGCTGACGGATGCCGAGGGCTTGCCTGATGCGCGCATGGAGGATGGCTCGCCGAATGGTTACGCACGGGTGCGGTTCGATGCGCAGGGCGTCACCACGCGCTATCACGCCTCGCGCGGGCGTGACGGGGTACGCATCGGCCTGACGTCGCCCGGCGTGCTGCGTCACGGCGCGTATCCGGCGTATCCGGTTCTGGCCAATGTGTACGCGGCCGAGGCCGATGCGGTGGTGACGTATCGCATCGATGGCGGCCCGTGGCAGCCGATGGTGCGCATCTTCGAGCCGGATCCGGAGCTGCTGGCAATCAATATCGCCGATGCACGCGCCGATCATCTGCGCTCCTACGACCGCGCCGTGGTGGCGCGCTCCACTTCGCACCTGTGGAGTGCGCGTGTGCCGACGGATCTGGCTGTCGGCGAGCATCGCATCGAGGTGCGTGCGCAAAGTCGTTACGAAGGTGAGCTGCAGGCCAGCACCACGTATCACCTCGTCGATTGGGACAATTGATGGACTGGCCCACGCTGGATGGCGCTGCGCCCCGGATCATTGCGCATCGTGGCGCCAGCGGCCCGTTGCCCGAGCACACGCTGGAAGCCTATGCCCTGGCGCTGGAGCAGGGCGCGGACGTGGTCGAGCCGGATCTGGTCTCCTCGCGCGATGCCCAGCTCGTGGTACGGCACGATCGCAATCTGGCACGCAGCACCGATATCGGCAGCCGCCCAGAGTTTGCCTCCCGACAGCGCGACGGCGATTGGTGGGTCGAGGATTTCGATCTTTCCGACATCGCCGCCCTGCGTGCTGTGCAGCCGTTCCCTTCGCGCGATCATGCGCATGACGGGCGTTTCCGCATCCCGACCTTCGCCGCCGCTTTGCTGTGGGCCGAAACCGTCGCACGTCGCCGTGGCCGAGCGGTGACGCTGTATCCAGAGCTCAAGTCGGCGGCCTACTTCGCCGCGCAGGGCAAGGATCCGTGCGGGCGCTTCCTGTCGCTCGCGCGCCAGCGCAATCCTGCTCGGGTGACGCTGTGGTTGCAGTGTTTTGAACTGGAACCGTTGCTGCGGTTGCGCGAGCAGGCCGAGGTGCCGGTGTTCCTGCTGTTGGAGAACAACGCACCGTGGCGCCGGCTGATTGCGCGTCATGCCGCCCAGGTGGATGGCTTCGGCGTGCCCAAAAGTCTGTTGCAGGACGTGGATGGCAGCAGCAGCGGGCTGGTGGATCTGGCTCACGAGCACGGCTGTCAGGTGCACGCATATACCTATCGCGATGATGGTCTGGCACAAGGCTTTGCCACGCCAGCCGAAGAGCTCGACGTGGCCTTCGCCATGGGTGTTGATGCCTTGTTTTGCGACTTTCCCTTGACCGCGGTGCGGCTGCGCGACAGTTTCCAGCTGCGCGCCTGATTTTTCGGCTGTCTGTCAGCCGGTCTGGAACACGTTGCGCAGCCCGTTGTTGTAGGAAAAACCGGGAAACACCTGCGGAAGCTGGTTGGTGGGAAATCCCATGCGATCTACCAGCGCTTCGGAAAGAATCTGGCGGAAGTCGGTGGTGACGGCCACGTCCTGGCTCTCGTACAGACTATTGTCGTCCAGTCCGGGGAAGGTGCCGTGCATCATGCCTCCGTTCACCCTGTTGCCCAGCGCCAGCATGATGTTGCCGTAGCCGTGATCGGTGCCGCTGGAGCCATTGGGCAGGAATCGCCGGCCGAATTCGCTTTGCACGATGACGGTGACTTTGTTCATCAGGCCGGCGGCATGCAGGGCGGTATAGAACGCATCCAGCCCGCGCCCCAGCTCCTCGGTGAGATTGCCGAACCAGTCGTAGTGGTTGGCATTGCCCGGGTCGGGCATGCCCTGGCCTTCGTGCGTGTCCCAGAAGCCGTGGTCGATGGCGGCAGCGACCAGTCCGGCCTTGATCGGGGATTTGAGCATCTGCGCCAGATTGCGCAGTTGCGTGCCGAAGCCACCGGAGGGATAAGTCGCGCCACCGCCGGGTTGATAGCCGCCGGGATTGTTGCTGGCGTGATATGCGCGGAAGTTGAAGGTGCGCATGTATTCCAGCGCATCGGCGGCGTCGCGCCCGGCGCGCTCCAGCGAGGAGTTGCCGTTCCACAATGGATACAGGTGGGCGTGCGCAGGCTGATAGCCGGCAAGGCTGGAAGCATCGTCATCCCAGCCCCAATGAAAACCATCGACGCGGAATTGCTCGGCACTGCTGAACCCCACGGCTTCGTCCAGCCCGATCAGGCTGGTTTGCAGATTGCTGCCGAAGCCGTAGGCCGGCGCAATCACCGGCTGGGGCAAACCGGTGGCACTGCTCAGATAGCGCGCCAGCCAGCCGCTGCCGCCGCCGGTGGTGCCCGGGGTGCCCAATTCCATCATTGCCTGCGCTTCGAAATGGCTGCGGTTGGGCGTGGGCATACCGGTGGCGTGCACGATGCCCAGCTTGCCGCTGTTGTAGAGCTTTTGCAGCCACTTGGGCGTGGTGGTGATGGCGTCGCCCGCGCCGCCGCCGGCGCGCGGATGCCAGCCCCAAGGGGTTCCACTGATTGGACGCAGGCGGTTGACGGGAATGGCAAGGCCGCCGCGCACGGTTTCATAGGAAACCCGATCCGGGCCGGAATAGGGCACGAGCAGATGCAGGCCATCGATGGCGCCGCGCAGGAACACGTACACCAGCACGTCGCCGGTGGCAGCGCTCTTGGCGCCGGAAAGCGCGAGCGGATCGAAGAACGCCATGGTGGAGCCGCTGCCTGCAGCCACGGCGGCGGCGCAGCAGCCTTTGATGAAATCGCGACGATTGCCTTGCATGATCTGCGTTCCTTCGCTCAGCGGTGGTAGAACTCGGGGCACATCAGCAGCAGTGCCACGGTGGCGCGCAGCCGTGGCAAGGTGTAATGGCCGGCGAGGTTGTCGGCACCGGCCCAGACGTTGTTCCAGGTCAGTTGCGTGGCCGCCGCTGCTGCGGTGGTGGATTGCTGCCCGAGGAAGCGGACGATGCGGTCGCGCCGATCCTGCGCGATGGCGTAGCCGTAGATGCGGTTGATCCAGAAGTCCACCACCGCACCCGCAGTTGCCTGCGCTGGCGCCGGGAATTGCGCCCGGGTGACTTCTTCGATCCGCTGGAAGTAGGACGCCGGATTGTCGGTGTCGGGCACGCGCATTTCGGTGAGCCGCGACAGCATCCGCCACGTCTGCGAAAGCGGGCTGACCGCCTGCCATTTGCGGCTGTGATCCGGGTAGCCATCCGGTGTCGGCCAGCGGAACGGGCCGTGCCCGGTTTGTTGGAGGCGGTCGGTCAGTTCGACATGGTGATTTCCGCCTGATATTGGTCGCACCTGTGGCGTGAGCACGGCCGAGGTCACACGCAGCGACTGCATGACCGCCTCCCATGGGCGCTTGGTTTTCTCGCCCCACGTCGTCTTGAAGTCGGTGGATGTGAGGATGTGGCGCAGCACCTGGGCGATCTGGTCGGGTGCATTCCACAGCGCTTTCCAGAGCGCGGCCGCTGATTCCACCAGGGCTTCGGGTGGCTCGTCACCGATGAAGCGCCGGCAGAGTTTTCGGCAGATGTTGCGGGCAGTGCCGATGTGTTCGCAGAGCTGGTCGAACACGCGCGCGCCGTCGGCCAGGGCTGGCCGGTTGGAGACCATGTAGCGGCCAAGGAAGTATTTTCCGGCCTTGTCGTGCCACGGCGAGTGGTAGAGGAACTCGCCCGTGTCGTATTGAGGTTGGTTGGGGAACTCCCAGTGGTCGTCGCGCATCGTCCAGCCCGTGAGTGCGCGGGCGGCTTCGTAGACATCGTTGTCGCAATAGCCCAGTGGCACGTTGTCGCTGCTGCGCGGGACTTCTTCCGGATCGTTGGTGGGGTAGTAATGAGCCGCGCCCAGCGTGTGCAATTCGCACAACTCGCGCGCGAAATTTTCGTTGAACTTCGCGCCCTGGCTGGATTTGTTGTCCAGGTAGATCAACATGGCGGGGGCTTTTGCGACTTCCTCCAGCAGCGCCCGGAAGTTGCCCAAGGCATGGTAGCGGTTGCTGGCGTTCTTGCCGCGCATCACGTCGCGGTCGTAGTGCATGAACACCGGGGCGATGCCGAATTCCCAGCCCTGCACGTTGAAGTGGTTGTGCCAGAAGTCGACCATCACTTCGAACAACTGACGTTCGCTGTACACCGCGCGAATCAGTTTGATGCAGGCAGCCTCTTCGCAGGGGTAATAGCGTTGCGGCCAGCCCTGGGAATCGCCGCGCACGTATTTGGCCCAGTGTTGCGCCAGTGTCGTGGTGTAGGTGGTGTAGCCGCCGGCGGTTATGCGGTTGTTGCAGGCGGTGTCATCGATCGAGTCAGGATTGAGCTGGGCCGTGAGCCAGACATTCAGCCGCGCATCGTCACTCGCACCCAAGGCATTGAATGCGGCGACATCGCCCGGGCGTGGGCCGTAGGCGCATTTGTTGAGCAAACGCACCGCGAACGGCGCGGCATGGGTAGGTGGTTCTGGCGGCGGCGCTTCCCCGAAGCTGTCGCTGAAGATTTCCGTGGTCGTGCCCTTGGGAGATGCTTGCGTGAGGGTGTCCATATGCCGCGTCCCTGCCGGATGGTCCGGAAGATTGTCACAGAGTGTGACGTTATCCGGGGGCGGGCAAGCTTGTTGCGGCGGGCGTCACGGATTGACCGAAATCCGGCCCGGCTTCAGGGTGGGCATCAGGCCGCTGCTGCCTGCGGATACAGGTAGGAAAGAGGTAGGTCAGGCTGCCGCGCCGTTGCGCAGCAACACGACGGTGATGTTGTCCGAGCCGCCGCCGTCGAGTGCACTGAGAACGAGCTGGTCGACACATTCCTGGGCGGAAAGATCGGTTTTGGCGAGGATGGTCGCGATGGTGGCGTCGTCCACTTCTTCGGTCAGCCCATCGCTGCAAAGCAGGAGTTGCATTGCCGGCTTCAGTTCCCCCTGGATCACTTCAACCTTCAGCGAGAGCGGATCGGTGACGCCCAGTGCCTGAGTGATGACGTTGCGATGCGGGTGGCTGCGCGCTTGTTCGGGCGTAATGGCCCCTTGATCGATCAATTCCTGCACGTAAGAGTGATCCTGGGAAAGCTGGTGCAGGCGGCCATCCCACAGATAGATGCGGCTGTCGCCGACCCAGGCGATCTCGAAACGCGAATCGACCACGCGCGCCGCCACCACGGTAG
>JAEXRB010000302.1 GCA_023438325.1 Pseudomonadota bacterium
GCTACGGGCAGAGCCGCGTGCAGGTGGTGTGGAACCGGATCATCCTGCCCGACACGTCTTCGCTCACGCTCGACAACCTGGCGGGCACCGACCCGGCCGGTTATGCCGGGCTGGAAGATGATGTGGATTGGCATTGGGGCCGCATCTTCGCCGGGGCAGTGCTGACGACGCTGCTGGGTGTTGGTGCCGAGCTGGCCGCTCCGGAGAATCGGCAGGACGGTGATCGCGTCATCATCGCCGGCCGCGACAGCGCCCAGGACAGCATCAATCAGGTCGGCCAGGAAATGACCCGGCGCAACATGAACATCCAGCCAACGCTGACCGAGCGGCCTGGCCTGCCGGTTCGCATCATCGTCAACCGCGATCTGGTGCTGCGGCCCTACCAGCCGCTTTTCTTCAACAGGGGGACTTCACGATGACGACGCGCAAGCTGCGGCTGGGGCCGCTGCCGAAAACGGAATCCACGAAGTTGACCTTTGCCTGCCCGGCCAGCCTGAAAGCCAAGCTCGACCAATACGCCGCGCTGCACGCGCAGACCTATGGCGAAGTGGTCGATGCGGCGACGCTGATTCCGCACATGCTGGAAGCCTTCATGGCTGGGGATCGGGGCTTCAGGAAGGGAGGCACGGGCAAGGCCGCGCCGCTGAAGCCAAGCTGATGATGCCGGTTTCCGCAGGTGTCATCCCTCGAACGCGCAGCCCAAGGCTGCGCGTTCTTCGTTCTGGAGGGCTGCGGTGTTGTGGGCTATGATGATGAAACGCGGCCGCCGTCTGCTGGCAATCGTCCCCGATGCAGCACGCTCCGGCTTTCTACCGCGACGCTCTTATGTGGCTCCTAGCCCACAATGCCGCAGCCCCGCAAATCGGCCCGAAATAGAGCTAAACCCGCGCCCTATATAGACTTCCGGCCATCAGGCTGTTTTCACAAAACGCTTGACACCGGAACTTTTTTGACGCTGCGCATCACGCAAGCCAGGTTCAAGCCAGATCAAATCGAACCAGATCGAAAACCCCCGCTTCGCTGCCCCTGCGATGCACGGCATCCCGCTCATGTTGGACACCCACCCCGGTTAAACTTCCCAACCCGCCGTCGCTTCCCGACGGCGGTTTCGTTCTGGCGGCCGGCGGCCGCGTTTCACCGGAAAGGATCCATGTCCCCTATCGAACACCGCATCGCCCAGATCATTGCCACCGACATCGCTGCCAAACCGGCGCAAGTGGAGGCCGCCGTCGCTTTGCTCGACGAAGGCGCGACCGTGCCTTTCATCGCGCGCTATCGCAAGGAAGTCACCGGCGGGCTGGACGATACGCAGCTGCGCCTGCTGGAAGAACGTCTGGCTTACCTGCGCGAACTGGAAGACCGCCGTGCGGCAGTGATCGCCAGCATCGAGGAGCAGGGCAAGATGACCGATGCGCTGCGGGGCGACCTGCTCGCCGCCGACACCAAGGCGCGTCTGGAAGATCTTTATCTTCCCTACAAGCCCAAGCGTCGCACCAAGGGCCAGATCGCGCGCGAGGCCGGGCTGGAGCCCTTGGCCGATGCGCTGCTCGGCGATCCATCGCTTGCGCCGGAGGCCACGGCATCGGGCTATGTGGATGGGGAAAAGGGCGTGGCCGATGTCAAAGCCGCACTCGATGGCGCACGCGCCATCCTGATGGAACGCTTCGCCGAAGACGCCGCACTGGTGGGCGAGATGCGCAACTTCCTGCATACCCATGGCCGCATCCGTGCCCGCGTCATCGCCGGCAAGGAAACCGAAGGGGCGAAATACCGCGATTACTTCGAACACGTCGAACCGATTTCGCAGATTCCCTCACACCGCATGCTGGCGTTGTTTCGTGCCAGCAAGGAGGAAATCATCGATCTGGCGCTGGTGCCGTTTCCCACCAGTGCGCCGAAGGTGGTGGCATCCGAGGCGCTGGACGACGCCATCGCCGCCGGCCATGCCGAAGCCGAAGGCCGCGTCGGCGTACACGTCGGCATCGCCGACAAGGGCCGTGCCGGCGATCGCTGGCTGCTCGATACCGTGCGCCAGACCTGGCGGGTGAAGTTGCATCTGCATCTGACCATCGACTTGTTCGGCCAAACCCGTGCCGCCGCGGAAGACGAAGCCATCCGCATCTTCGGCGACAACCTCAAGGATTTGCTGATGGCCGCACCGGCCGGCCCGAAAGTGGTGATGGGGCTGGATCCAGGCATCCGTACCGGCGTGAAGGTGGCTGTCGTCGATGCCACCGGCAAGCTGCTCGACACCACCACGGTGTATCCACATGAGCCGCGCCGCCAATGGGATGCCTCGCTCGGCGAACTGGGCATCTTGTGCAGGAAGCACGGCGTGAACCTCATCGCCATCGGCAACGGCACCGCCTCGCGCGAAACCGACAAGCTGGCCGGTGAGTTGATCCGCAAACTGCCGGAACAGGCCATCGGCAAGATCGTGGTGAGTGAGGCCGGAGCGTCGGTGTATTCGGCCTCCGAACTGGCAGCAAAGGAATTTCCCTCGCTGGATGTTTCGCTGCGCGGCGCAGTATCCATCGCGCGGCGCTTGCAGGATCCGCTCGCCGAGTTGGTGAAGATCGATCCCAAATCCATCGGTGTCGGCCAGTACCAGCACGACGTGAATCAAGTGAAGCTCGCACGCACGCTGGATGCGCGCGTGGAAGACTGCGTGAACGCCGTCGGCGTGGATGTGAACACCGCATCGGCCGCCTTGCTCACCCGCGTGGCGGGCTTGTCATCCAGCGTGGCGGAAAACGTGGTGAAGCATCGCGATGCCAATGGCCCGTTCGCCAACCGCAAGGCGCTGCTGAAAGTACCGCGCCTGGGCGACAAGGCATTTGAACAATGTGCCGGCTTTCTGCGCATCGCCGATGGTGAAAATCCACTGGATGCCTCGTCGGTGCATCCGGAGGCCTATCCGGTGGTGGAGCGCATCCTGCAAAACTGCGGGCGCGAGATGAAGCAGGTGATCGGCGATACCGGCTTCCTGCGCACCCTGAAGCCGGAAAATTTCACCGACGAAAAGTTCGGCCTGCCGACCGTGCGCGACATCCTCAAGGAACTGGAAAAGCCGGGCCGTGACCCGCGCCCCGAGTTCAAGACGGCCGCATTTGCCGACGGTGTTGAAGACATCCACGACCTGCGCCCCGGCATGATTCTCGAAGGCGTGGTCTCGAACGTGGCCGCATTCGGCGCCTTCGTGGATCTGGGCGTGCATCAGGATGGGCTGGTGCACGTTTCCGCGCTGTCGGACAAGTTCGTCAAAGACCCGCGCGAAGTGGTCAAGGCTGGCGATATCGTCAAGGTGAAGGTGATGGAGGTGGATATCCCGCGCCAGCGCATCGGCCTGTCGATGCGGCTTTCCGATGAGCCGGGCCAGTCTCCGCGTGGCGGGCGACCGGGCGAGGCACGCGATGGCGGAGCACGTGATCGTGGCGCCGCGCCGCGTGCATCCGATCGCGGCACGCGTGGTTCGCAGGGGGCAGGTTCCGGCTCCGGCCTGGGTGGTGCAGGTTCGGCACTGGCGGATGCTTTCGCGCGCGCGCGGTCGAAATAATCCATGACGACACGCGTGCCACTGCCCGCTTTCGATCCGCGCCCGATGCCGCCGGAACCGCCGCTGCCGGGCGATTGCTGCGACAGCGGATGCAGCCCGTGCGTCAACGACATCTACACCGAGGAATTGCAGGAATACCGGCGCGAGCTGGCGGAATGGCTGGCGCGGCATCCGGATGCGAACCCGGCAGAGTGAGATCCAGGCCCAGGCCGCGTGGGCAGCGGAAAGCAAGACCGCGCGCCGCGCGAGTTCGCAGGAAATTGGCCTCCGGCCTCATTCAAAGCCGTTGGCAAACAGGAAGCCACCTCGCAACTGCACGTTGGCGCTGGCGGACTTCGCTCCGCCCGCGCCACTGTTGCCGTTGTCGTTGATCGTGACGGTCATGTTGGCCGGCCCGGTGAACCCCGCGCCGGACATGCCCGCATTGCCCGCCGCGAAGTAGGCATTCAAGGCCGTCAGGGTACCGCTGAACGTGCGATTCCCGCCGCTGCCCGACGCCGTGACACCGCCGCTGCTGCCTCCACTCAAGGTCACACCTGCCGGTGCGCCGAGTGTCACCGTCAAACTCCCGCCACCTGCGTCCACATCGGCAAAATTCATCCCTGAAACTGGCGCAGCTCCGGCGACGAACACATGAAGCTGCGCCGGCACGCTCAGCGTGGGCGCATCGTTGACCGCCGTTACCGTGATCGTGCTGTTGGCCGTCACGCTTTGCGCACCGCCACTGCCGCTGTGACCGTTGTCGTTGAGGCTGATGGAAATCGGTTGGTTCGCGGTGGCGTTCAGCGCACTGGTGTAGCGCAGGTTGCCCGACGCCAGAAAAGCATTGAGTGCCGACAACGTGCCTTGCAGGACACGCGCGTTGCCCGTGCCTGCCACGCTGACGCCGCCACTGCCGGTGGCCGACAGCACGCCGGTGGAAACTGTGAACGTGGCCGTGAGATTGCCGCTGCCGGCATCCGGGTCGGAAAAGGAAATCCCGTTCAGCGATGAGGCCACATCCTCGGTCACCGTGAAACTGGCCGGCGCGGTGATCGCGGGCGCCTGATTGGACGAGCCCAGCGGCACCACGCAACTGGATGGCTGGCTGGCGATGCGATTGTTGATTTGGGTGACGTGAACCGGGTGGAACAATTGCACGTTGGCACCACAGCTTGCCGATGAAACATGGCAATAGCTCATCAGCGTGCCTTTGGGTGCACCTGGTGCGGAGCCGGTTGCGGGGCAGGACACCGTCCCGGAGTAACAGCCCGTGCCTTCACCGGAAAAACATGTGTCCAGGAAGCTGCCGCCATCTTGGGTGCAATGTGTATGTGACAAGCCGAAGTTGTGGCCCAACTCGTGCGCCACCAGCGGCGCGTCAGCCGACGCCGTGTCCGAGGTGTACTTGAACACGCGATTGATGCTGTAGTGCCCGTAGGTCTGCCCACCCCATGTGGTGCCGGTGGCGGCGCAATAGCTGCCGGATGTCAGCACCCACGCAATGCCCGACGCGCTGTTGGAATTGGTCGATTTTCCGGAAATCATCAGCGCGAACGCGCGCGACACGCTGGCGTGATTGCTCATCCAGTACGCGCCAAACTCGTTGAGCTGATCATCCATGTCGGTGCTGCTGGTGGATGGATAAGGGTCAAGCGTGGTGGAAGGGCGCAAGATCTGGTGGCCGATCTGCAACTGGAGCTGTGCACCGCCAGCGCCCGGATCAAGTTCGTAGATCGCATTCATCGAAGCGACGAGTGCCGCAAGGTAACTCCCCGCGCTCGCGGTGTTGTTGGAGAACTTTTGCTGCAACAGTTCATTGTCGGTGTCGATTGCCAAGGTCAGCCGCCGGGTAGCGGACTTCGGCTGCGCCGTGCGTGTTGCAACACGAGCCAACTCAGAGAGCTTGTGAGACTGAGGCAAAACATCCAGACCGCCCATGCAATCGGACTCAGGCAAGCTGCCATCAGGCAACGCTGCATCGGTGGATTTCCCGATGAGATGCAAACCATCACGCGATGTCAGCACATCGAGCCGATAGCTGCCCTCGGCACTGAGCAATAGGCCCTCGCCCTGCTTGCCGTCGGGCATCAGCGACAACGCGACGCGCTCGCCCGGACGGGTGCCGATGTAATGGATCAGCGGGCTGCGCGGAGCCGGCACAAGGCCCTTGTCGGTCGCAATCCAGAGCTGCGCATCATCGGAATACACCTCGATGCGGCGGAAGGTCCAGTCCTTGCCCGTGCCTTTCGCCGCACTGGCGGCATCACGCAATGCAGCCTGTGTCGTGGCTTCCGGTGACAGGGCTCTGAGCCGAGCCAGGCCCTCTGCATCCAGATGCAGTGTCACATCGCCGTGTGCCAGCGCGAACGCGGGGAGCCACGCCACCACCAAACTCAAACCCAGGGAGAAGACGCTGCGGCGCATCGCATCCATGTGAACCTCCGCTACCACTTGAAATCCGAGATATCCCTGTCGCGCCAGCATACCGAAGATGCTTCCTGCGGTTGCGCCGGCCCGACACACATGCTGGCGCGGGTGCATCGAAAGCGGGGCAGGACCTCAGAAGCCATACCGCAAAAAGCCGCCATCCACCGCGATGCATTCGCCGGTGACATAACTGGCCGCCGGCAGGCACAGGAACGCGACCGCCGCCGCGACTTCCTCCGGTTCGCCGATCCGGCCCATCGGCGTGCGCGCCAGCACTTCTTCGCGATACTCGGGCAAGGCCAACGGGCCGGCGGTGCGGCGGGTACGGATGTACCACGGCGCCACCGCGTTCACGCGGATGCCATCGGCCGCCCATTCACAGGCGAGATTGCGGGTAAGTTGGTGCAACGCTGCCTTGCTCGCGCCATACGGAGCGCCGGTGCGCACATGGGTGAGGCCGGAAACCGAGCCGATGTTGACGATGGCGCTGGCCGGATGCTCGCACAGCATCGGATAGGCGTAGCGGCAAAGCTCGAAGGCGGCGAACAGGTTGGTTTCGAAGATCGCGCGCCACTCGTCCTCGGCATAATCCATGGCCGCACGCGACACATTCGCGCCGGCGTTGTTGATCAGCAGATGCAGCGGCACGCCGGCATCTTCGACCCAATCGAACAGGGCCTGCCGCTCCTCGGCCATCGCCACATCGGCAGCAAAACCCCGCACGACACGTTGTGGAAACGCTTCGGCCAGCTCATCCTCGGCCGCGCGCAACGCATCGCCATCGCGTGCGGTGAGCATCACATCCGCGCCCAGACCGAGCAGTTCGCGTGCCACCGCAAAACCGATGCCCGCGCTGCCACCCGTCACCAGTGCGCCTTGCCCATCCAGTCGCCAGCGTGGATCCACCATGGCGATGCCTCCGTTCCTCAGTCGCGGGTAGGATAAGCCCATCCGCCCCCGCTTCCATTCCCGGATTCCCGCATGACTCAGCGAACCTTCCTGCCCTCTTTGGCCATTGCACTCGGCATGTCCCTGCCTGCCGTCCACGCCGCGCAACCGGACTGCACCGACATCGCCGGCTGGAACAGCGGCCGCCACGGTCAGACCGCCGAAGCCGCCTGCACCGCAGACGCCTATGTCGAAGCCTTCCGCCTCGGCCAAGCACTCGCCAATTTGCGTACGCGCCACGCCGCGCTGGAAACGCGCATCACCCAATCTCCCGACCAAGCCGGCGCACTGCGTCGCCAGCAGCGCCAGATCGATGTGGACATCGAGGCCATCCACGGCGTTGCCACCTTGCGTGGCTGGCCCACGCGGCTGCCGGAAGGAGAAACCCCGTGAAACCCACGCGCTTTCTGGTTTTCAACGCCCTTGCGTGCATGACGACGAGCTTGATCGGCTGCGGCGAGCCCGCGCCGCCTGCGCCACCGAAAGACGAACACAAGGCTTTGCAGCGCGCGATCCAGGAGCCGCTGGACAAGGCCCGTGCGGTGGAGTCGCAGCTGCAGGAAAAGAACGAGCAACTGCAACGCGAACTGGACGACGCGCAGGACTGACCGCCTCCTGCGCACATGCCTTTACCGGCCAAGCCCGAGCCGCAGCATGACGCTGCGGCCCGCTTTCAATCGGCTTTCTTTGCCGCCACTTTCCTGACGGCGGCTTTTTTCACCGCCGCCTTCTTGGCCGGGGGTTTTTTGGCAGCGGTCTTCTTGGCTGCGGCTTTCTTGGCGGGCGCTGCGGCTTTCTTGGCGGGTGCCTTCTTCACCGCCGCTTTCTTGACGGCCTTGCGACCGAAGCCCTTGCGTGCCGGCTTGCCGGTTTCGGCCATGAGCTGCTGCACTTCCTCCAGCGTCAACGAGGCCGGCTCGCGATCCTTGGGGATCTTGCCGTTGAGTTCGCCATCGGAAAGATACGGGCCGAAGCGTCCGTTGAGCACCTGGATCGGCGAGCCTTCGAAGGTCTTGATGATGCGATTGGCCGCGATTTCTTCCTTCTCGCGCACCAGGAACAGGGCGCGATCGAAATCGATGGTGTACGGATCATCTTCCTTCTTCAGCGAAGCGTAGGTGCTGCCACGCTTGGCGAACGGGCCGAAACGTCCCACCGCCACGGTGACTTCTTCCTCGCCATCCCTGCCCAGCGTACGGGGCAGTTTGAACAGCTCCAGAGCGTCGGCCAAGGTGATGGTATGGATGCTCTGGCCCGGTCGCAGAGAGGCAAATCGCGGCTTGTCTTCGTCATCCTTGGTGCCGATCTGCGCCATCGGCCCGAAACGTCCCAAGCGCACGCTGATCGGCTTGCCGCTGGTCGGATCTGTGCCCAGAACACGTTCACCGGTCGCCTCGGAGCGGTCCACACTGTCGGTCTTTTCTTCCACCAGCGCCTTGAATGGCTTCCAGAAGCGCGCCATCAACGGCAGCCAGTCTTCTTCGCCTCGGCTGACCGCATCCAGCTCGTCTTCCAGCTTGGCGGTGAAGTCGTAATCCACGTACTGGGTGAAGTGGCCGGAGAGGAACTTGGCCACGGCGCGGCCCACATCCGAAGGCCGGAAACGGCGCGCATCGAGCCAGACATACTCGCGGTTGAGCAGGGTCTGGATGATGGAGGCGTATGTGGATGGCCGACCGATGCCGTACTCCTCCAGCGCCTTCACCAGACTGGCTTCGGAATAGCGCGGCGGCGGCTCGGTGAAATGCTGATCGGCAAGGATGGCCGAAAGCGGAATGGTTTCATCCTTGCGCAGAGCGGGCAGCTTGCGGCCTTCGTCCTCGTCATCGGCACCTTTGGCGTCCTTGCCTTCCTCGTAGACGGCGAGGAAGCCGGGATCCACCACGGTAGTGCCGCTGGCACGGAACGCGTGCGCGCTGCCGGCCTCCAGATCCACCGACACGGTATTGAGGGTGGCATGGATCATCTGGCACGCGATGGCGCGCTTCCAGATCAGTTCGTACAGCCGGGCGCCATCGGCATCGAGAAACTTCGCCATGGCCTTGGGCGAACGCAAGGCGGATGTCGGCCGGATGGCTTCGTGCGCTTCCTGCGCATTCTTCGATTTGGTCTTGTAGACATTGGCGGTGGGCGGCAGGGCGTGCGCACCGAAATCGCGCGCGATGGCCTGACGCAACTCGTCCACCGCTTCCTGAGAGAGGTGGGTGGAGTCGGTACGCATGTAGGAAATCAGGCCGACCGTGCCTTCACTGCCCAGCTCCACGCCTTCGTAAAGCTTCTGCGCGACGCGCATCGTGCGGCTGGTGGAAAAGCCCAATTTGCGTGCGGCCTCCTGTTGCAAGGTGGAGGTGATGAACGGCGGGGCGGGGCGGCGCTTGCGTTCCTTGCTCTGCACCTGAGTCACGAGCAGCTTGCCGCCAGCGGCAGCGAGCAGGCGACCACGCGCGGCTTCGGCATCGGCCTCGTTGGTGAGGTCGAACTGTTCGAATTTCTTGCCGTCAAGCTTGGTGAGGCGTGCACTGAACGGCTGCGCCGGGTGCGCGAGCTGGGCTTCGACCGTCCAGTATTCGCGCGAGATGAAGGCTTCGATTTCCTCCTCGCGCTCCACGATCATGCGCAGCGCCGGCGACTGCACCCGGCCCGCCGACAAACCGCGCTGCACTTTGCGCCACAGCACCGGTGAAAGGTTGAAACCCACCAGGTAATCCAGCGCGCGACGCGCCTGCTGCGCGTTCACCATGTCCGAGGACACTTCACGCGGTGCGGCCATGGCTTCCTTGATCGCACGCGGCGTGATCTCGGTGAACACCACGCGATGCAGCGGCTTGTCGCCGACCAGACCACGTTCTTTCAGGATCTCGCCGATATGCCAGGAAATGGCCTCGCCTTCGCGATCCGGGTCGGTGGCCAGATAGAGCGCATCCGCGCCCTTGGCCGCCTTGGCGATGGCCTCGACATGTCGCTCGTTCTTGTCGATCAGGTCGTAACGCATCGCGAAATCGCGTTCGGGATCGACCGCGCCCTCTTTGGGCACCAGATCGCGCACGTGGCCATAGGACGCCAGAACCTGGAAATCCTTGCCGAGGTACTTGTTGATCGTCTTGGCCTTGGCCGGTGATTCGACGATGAGCAGATTCTTGGGCATGTCGCCTTCTTGTCGGTTGGGCGGCGCGACAGTACGCCATCGTGACACGCCGGGAAGGCGCGCCTTTTTCTAGTCAAAGCATGGCCCACGCCGAACTGTCAAGGAACGGGTGGCGTGTGGCATCTGTATCCGGATCAGCGACACCAGTCCGGCAGGCGCAACTCGCCGGCCTTGTTGGTGCAATACCAGTGCTCGTCTTCCGGATCGAACTCGGCCAGAAACTGACGCTCCACGGTGCCGCCGGCCGGCGGCATCCAGACCGAAATCCCGCAGAACCCGTCCTCGAACTCGCCCACGACGATGCGACTGATACTCGGCGCAGCGTAGCTTTCCGGCGCCCCGAAGCCGGCGCTGGTGTTGTCCGGACACCGGCCCGTGGCCACAACGGCCTCCTGCACCTGCGCACGCAACGGGGTCAGCACGGCATCGACACCGCCAAACTGCGCGCGTGCCGTGTATTGCTGGTATGCCGGCAGCGCCACCGCAGCGACGATGCTGACCACGACCAGGCCGATCAACAAGACCATGCCGATCGCGAACGCGATGGCGCATCCGCCGAGGCCGCGCTGCTGGCGCTCGGGAAATTCGGTATAGGCCCAGCGATCCACCACGAAGGTGCCGGCCACCATGTCATGCAAGGCCTGCTTGTTGTGCGTGAATGCGGCGAGCAGGAAGCCGATGTACAGCGTGAGATACGACAATGCGGCGGCAAACCAGCGCCCCAGCGCATGCGCGAAGCTGAGCCGGCCACCATCGCGATCCACCACCTTGATGCCCAGCGCCATCTTGCCGAGCGTGGCCTGGTGCGAGGAACTCTCCATCAGCGAGTAGTACAGGGCGGCGGCGAAAAAGTAGAAAAGATAAAGGCCGATGTAAGCCCCGATCACCCAGCCTGGCGGGTCTTCGGAATCCAGCGCCGACAATGACTCGAATCCTCCCGCGACACCAAGCACGAGGATGAGCAGAAACATCACGGCATAAAAGCCCGCACTCAGGATGAGGCCGTCCAGAAACAGGGCAGCCCAGCGCTTGAGGAAACCGGCCTGCACCACATCAGGCGTAGCGGACGGCGGCGGAAGAGTCTGGTTCGGGTCGATCCAATGGCTCGACATGCGTTTTCCCGGATGCAAAGAATGCGGCCTGAGCCGCATCCGATGAAGAGTGAAATGATCCGCCACGCGGGCGGCAGGGTCTTGGGCGCGAGCGTCAGTGCACCGGCTCGTTCTCGTCGTGGAACATGTGGCTTTCCATCCAGGCAAACGCCGCTTCCTGACCGGGCTGGTTGAACAACACCATCAGCACGACCCATTTGAGGTCATCAAGGTCGATATCCTCTTGATCCAGCGCCATCGCACGCTCCACCACGTGCTCGTGCTGGGCGGCGTCGAGGATGCCGTTGTCGGTGAGGAACATCAGGAAACCGCGGCAGTCGATGTCCAGCCGTTCCATTTCCTGCTCGGCGTAAAGCCGCACAGGGCCCGGCTGCGAACCATCATGCACCGGCTCGAAACCCGAGCGCTGCGCGGACAGCACATCAAGCCAGTCGAATGCCTTGGAGACCTCGGCAGGGCTGAAACCGGCCTGGATCAGGCTGACCTGCAAGGTGGCGCGATCCCGTGCAAGCTCAGGATCGTCATAGAAATAGTTTTCGAAAAGGTAAAGCAGTACGTCCAGCAAGGTATCCATCCTCTGCCCGCGCGGCGGGCGGGGCATGTCGTGGGACGTTCAGGTACGGCGAAGCGCGTAGCGGCCATGCGCGGCGGCAACGCGCCCATCCAGTTCCATGAGAATCAGCATGGAGGATAGGGTATCGACAGTCAACCCGGTGCGCTGGGCCAGCACGTCGATCGCCACCGGATCGTAGCCAAGCGCGGCGCGCAGGCGGCGGTAGTCGGCATCTTCTTCCGGCGCATCGGGCGCAGCCTGTGCGACGAGAGCTTCGGGGGTCTCCGCATCCAGCCGCCCGCGCAAGGCATGGGCCAGTTGCGCGGCCTGCGAAGCCAGCGCCTCGATGATTTCCTGCGCGGTCTCCACCAGCCCGGCACCGTTGCGGATCAGGCGATGGCAACCTTTGGCGAGCGGATTGTGAATCGAACCAGGCAAGGCGAACACTTCGCGCCCGGCTTCGGCGGCCTCGCGCGCGGTGATGAGCGCGCCACTGCGCTGGGCCGCTTCGACCACCAGCGTTCCCAGACTCAGGCCCGCGATGATGCGGTTGCGCATCGGGAAGTGTTCGCGCTGCGCCGGCGTGCCGGGCGGATACTCGCTGACGATGACGCCATGACTGGCGATGGCTTCCGCCAATGCTCGATTGCGAGCCGGATAGACGATGTCAGGGCCTGTGGCGATCACCGCAACGGTGGGCTGGCCGGCATCGAGCGCGGCACGATGCACGGCCGCATCGATGCCATCTGCCAAACCGCTGGTCACGACGAGGCCCGAACGCGCCAGAGCACGGGAAAAATCACGCGCGTTCGCTACGCCACCGTCGGTGGGGTTGCGGCTGCCGACGATGGCGATCTGGGCAAACCACAGCCATTGCGGATCGCCCGCGACGAACAAGGCCGCCGGCGCACGCGGCGCGCGTTGCAGCAAGGCGGGAAAGTCAGCGCTGTCGCACGTCAACAGGTGATGATCGGGGGCATCCAGCCAGGCCCAATCAGCCGCAAGAAGCTCGTCATCGGGTGCCGCAAGCCAGTCGATGGCCGACTTTGGCGCACCGGCGGCCTTCAGTTGTGCCGGGCTGGCGGCAACCACCGTCCGGATCGAACCGAAGGCTTCAAGCAGTTGCCGTATGCGCACGCCACCCAAACCGGGCGCTCGAATCACTCGCAACCAAGCATCGCGTGTATCGGAAGGAGAAATACCGTGCATGTCTCAATACGCGAACGCCGCAGACGAGCTGCGGCGTTCTTCAATTCAGCCGGAGTCAGAGACGATCCGGGGCGTCGAGCCTGTCATCGAGCTGGACCGGGCGAATGCCGTCCATGACCAACCCGTAACTGACTTTGTCGAAAGTGCGGAAAATCATCACGTGGCCGACGAACTCATCCGGCAACTGGACCTTGTTCTTGTCCCTGTTCGCGAGGATGCGCTGCTTGTGGCGCACCTGGTCGATCACCTTTTCGCCGTGATGCCAGATCGAGAACACCTGGCCATTCTCCACACCTTCGCGGGCGCCGGCAGAAATCGCCACTACGTCATGGGTGCCGCCGAACTGGTAGTGATCGGTGACGGCGAGAATGCGGGCATTGGCCGGAATCTGCGCAGGTGCACGCGGGTAGAAACTCAGGTCGTACGGGAACGCGTCGTACGGCATCAGCAGGTCGCCCTGCTTCACCTCATGGCCACCCGGCGCAATCAGCACCGTGCTCGGATCACCCTCGCGGGTGACGTGGCCCTGCGCCACTTCGACCACTTCCCAGCCAAGGAAATCAAAACGCTTCTTGGTGACGAAATGCTGCGCCCAGCGGATGCTGTTGCTCTTCTGTTCCAGACCACCGGCGCGGCTCCAATCGTCGCGCCGAAGGATTGGCTCACGATCCGGGCGCTTCTCGGTGGCCAGCGGCATGACGCCATAGCGCAAGGTCGGGCGGACGATGGAAACGCGATCGCCCGGTGCGAACTGGCTGTCGCGCACGTAGGCGACCTGCCCTTCGGCGCTGCGCAAACGGTTTTCCTCGATGCCGACCACATAGGGCAGCGCCTTGATCTGCTCTTCGTCCAGCACATGCTGGTTGGAGAGGAAATCCTGCACTTCGGACAGCGGCACGGCCGGAATCGGCAGCGATTCGGCGCGCACCTGCGGCGAGAGCCGGTTCACGCTCAATCCCGGCTGCCCCTGACCCAGATACGCCAGGCTCAGCACATCGCCCGGATAGATCAGGTGCGGGTTCTCGACCTGCGGGTTGGCCTGCCAGATTTCCGGCCACAGCCAAGGCTCGTTCAGGAATCGTTTGGCGATATCCCAGAGCGTGTCACCCTTCTTCACCACGTAGGTGTCGGGATGATCGGCCCGAAGCTGGGTGGCCACGACGCCGGTAGCAACGGTCAGCAACGCTGCCGCGGAAACTGCAAGAAGTTTTTTAAGCATGGCTTCCATCTACCTGATTCCCCTAGCAGGTTTGCCCCCCTGAACCTGCGCGGAATATAACGGAAATCCTGCCCGAAGCGAAACAGTCCCATGAAATCCGGGAGAAAGGCACGGCAATGGCGATAGAATCGCACCACCACAAGCCCGTTGGAACCGCGCCTTCGCCCGCGCCCGGCTTGCATCCTCCCTTTCGCGCCCGCATCTTGTTGAGCACCATGAGCCTGCTTCCCATTCTCGAATTCCCCGACCCGCGCCTGCGCACCATTGCGCGCGCGATCGACCCTTCCGAACTGGATGACGCTTTCCGTGCCCACGTCCAGAACATGTTCGAAACCATGTACGACGCACCGGGCATCGGCTTGGCGGCAAGCCAGGTGGACGACCACCGCCGCTTCATGGTCATCGACGTATCCGAAAACCACGACGAGCGCCGCGTCTTCGTCAACCCGCACATCGTGTCGCGTGAAGGCGAACAAGTGTGTCAGGAAGGCTGCCTCTCGGTGCCGACCATCAACGCCGATGTAACCCGTTCGGAAAAGATCGTGGTGCAGGCACTGGACGAGTTCGGCAAGCCGTTCGAACTGGCCGCCGATGGCCTGCTGGCGGTCTGCATACAGCACGAAATGGATCATCTGGAAGGCAAGCTGTTCATCGACTATCTCTCTCCGCTCAAGCGCGACATGGTCAAGCGCAAGCTCGCCAAATTGCGCCGCAGCGCAGCCTGAGCCCTCCCGGCAATTGTTTTACCGGCGCGCGGCTTGCCCGCGCGTCGTCGTTTCCGAGGCCATGAAATGACGCTACGACTCCTGTTCGCCGGCACCCCTGATTTCGCCGTCCCTTCGCTGCGCGCTGCACTGGAGGGCGGCGATGTGCTCGCCGTGCTGACCCAGCCGGATCGCCCGGCCGGACGCGGTCGCCAGCCGCAAGCCAGCCCGGTGAAACAGGTCGCGCTCGAACACGGCGTGCCGGTGCTGCAGCCTGAAACCCTCCGCCATGCCGACGTAAAAGCACAGCTCGCCGCCTTTGCACCTGATCTTCTGATCGTCGTCGCCTACGGCCTGATCCTGCCGCAGGCCGTGCTGGATATTCCGCGCTTCGGTGCGTGGAACGTGCATGCCTCGCTGCTGCCGCGTTGGCGCGGCGCGGCGCCGATCCAGCGCGCCATCGAAGCGGGCGATGCAGAAACCGGCGTCTGCCTGATGCAGATGGAGAAAGGCCTGGATACCGGCCCGGTATTGCTGCAAGAAACCACGCCGATTGCCCTCGAGGACACCGGCGGCAGCCTGCACGATCGCCTTGCCGAGCTCGGCGCCAGCACGCTGCGTGAAGGATTGAGACGCTTGCAGGCCAGCAATGCGCCACTGCCCTCCACCCCGCAAGCCCACGCACTCGCCCACTACGCCCACAAGCTCGACAAGGCCGAAGCACGGCTGGACTGGCAACGCCCGGCGGTGGAGCTGGCACGCCGGGTGCGCGCCTTCACTCCGTGGCCCGTGGCTGAAGCCACGCTCGATGGCGAACGCCTGCGCATCCACCGCGCCGTTGCCATCACCGCACAGGGCGAGCCAGGCGCGATCATCGGCGCCAGTCGCGACGGCATCGACGTGGCCTGCGGTGAAGGTGCCCTGCGGCTCCTGACGGTACAGCGCGATGGCGGCAAGGCCCTGGCAGCTGCCGATTACCTCAACGCCCGCCCGCAGTTGCGCCGATGAGCACCGCAAACGGTGCCACCACACGTGCACTGGCGGCTGGCGTGATCGCAGCCGTCCGGTTCGATGGTCGCTCGCTGAAAGCGACGCTGCCCGATGCACTGGCGCGCTTGCCGGACGCACGCGATCGCGCGCTGTGCGAGGCCATCGCATTCGAAGCAATACGCTGGCTGCCACGCTACGAATTCTGGCTCCGTCGCCTGCTCGACAAACCGCTGCCCGCCTCCGCACGCAGCGTGCATGGCCTGCTGCTGGCCGGCTTGGCGCAACTGGATGCCATGGCACTGGCCGACTACGCCGCCATCTCCGCCACCGCCGAAGCCGCACGCACCTTGCGCCAGCCGCGCCTCGTCGGACTGGTGAACGCGGTACTGCGGCGCTTCCTGCGCGAACGGGAAAACCTCCTCGCTGCGGCCCAAGCCGATGCCGAAGCCGCCAGCGCACATCCGCGCTGGTTGATCGACACCCTGCGTCAGGACTGGCCGCAGCATGCCGATGCCCTGCTGACACAGAACCTCGCGCAGGCGCCGATGTGGC
Organism: Pseudomonadota bacterium; assembly: GCA_023438325.1. Classification (GTDB taxonomy): domain Bacteria; phylum Pseudomonadota; class Gammaproteobacteria; order Xanthomonadales; family Xanthomonadaceae; genus Denitratimonas. The sequence goes on from JAEXRB010000302.1 coordinate 16,398, forward strand.
TGCGAGTCAACTTGCGCCATGCCACGCGCGAGGATTACCTCGCACGACTGCAACAAGCCGGCATCGACGCCGAACCCGACGCATTTGCGCCCGCCGCATTGCGTCTGGCGCGCCCGCTGGCACCCACCACCTTGCCCGGCTGGAACGAAGGCGCGGTCTCGGTACAGGATCTCTCGGCCCAGCTCGCCGCCCCCTTGCTGGAGGCTCGCGCGGGTGAACGCGTGCTCGACATCGGCGCTGCGCCCGGCGGCAAGACCGCGCAGATCCTGGAAACCTGCCCCGATAGCGCCGAAGTCGTCGCACTGGATATGGATGCCACGCGACTTTCTCGCGTGAACGCCACCCTCGCCCGCCTCGGGCTTTCGGCCACCTGCATCAGTGGCGATGGCGGTGCGCCGGCACTTTGGTGGGATGGCCAGCCCTTCGACCGCATCCTGCTCGACGCCCCCTGCTCGGCCAGCGGCGTGATCCGCCGCCAACCGGACATCAAATGGCATCGCCGCGATACCGACATCCCCGCACTGATCGCCCAGCAGGCGCGCCTGCTCGACGCCGCCTGGCCTATGCTGCGGCCGGGCGGGCGCTTAGTCTATGCAACCTGCTCCGTGCTGCGTGACGAAAACGACCGCCAGATCGATGCCTTCCTTGCGCGCACTCCTTCCGCCAACGCCCTGCCGCTGCCCGACAACCTCGGACACAGCTCCGGCGTCGGTGCGCAGCGCTTCCCCCAGGCGGAAGGCGGCGACGGGTTTTTCTATGCCGCACTGGAGAAGCGCAGCACTGGCGACAGTGCTGGCAATGCTGATCGGCTGCGCTGAACCGCCCGAGCGCGCCGAAATCCTCTCCGCGCGAACCCGGCCGAGCATCGACGGGCTGTATCTGGAACTGACCCAGCGCATCGAACTTTCCGCCGCCATGCGGGATGCCTTGAATCACGGCATCCCGCTGCGCCTTGCCTACCGCATCCAGGCTTGCGGCAAACATCAGGAGCGCGCCCTCTGGCTGCGCCACGCGCCGCTGAGCCGCCAGTACGAACTGCAACGTGAAGGCGACAACGAAGTGCGTGGCTTTGCCCGTCTGCCGGCACTGGCCGCCGCACTGGACCGCGTGCGCCTGCCGCTGGAACTGCCCGCAGATACCGATTGCGATGGCCGCGTGGCAGTCAATCTGGACCTCGCCGCGCTGCCGACACCGCTGCGTTTCCCTGCGTTCTTCGAACCCGAACAGTGGCACTTGGCCTCCCCGCCGTTCGCATGGAGCACACCTTGAACGACGACCGCCGCGACTGGCTGCGCCGCATCGCCCTGCCCTTGGCGTTGCTCGTGCTGCTGCTCGCCGGCCTCTACCTGGTGGCCGATGCGCAAGGCCTGGGGCCGGCATACGCGCGCTGGTACCCAGCCGTGTTCATCGCCACGCTCGTCGCGCTCGCATTGCTCACACTTGCCATCATCAATCGACTGTGGCGCCTGCGCCGTCAACTCGCGCGCGGCGAACCGGGTGCGCGCCTGACCCAGCGCCTGTTGATGCTGCTGGTATTGCTGGCGCTGCCGCCGCTGCTGCTGGTGTATGGCTTCGGCGTGCGCTTCATCGGCAGCACGGTGGATTCCTGGCTGCCGGCCAACAATGTTGAAGCGCTTTCCGATGCGCTCGCCTTGGGCCAGCGCTATCTGGACGAACGCACGGCCGAAGCGCGTACCACCACCGAACGCCTCGCTGCCGAACTCGCCCGCACCACCGACAGCGGCCTCGATCTGGCGCTGGAAGACGCCCTCGATGCCAGCGGCGCCCGTCAAATGGCGGTGTTTGAAACCGATGGCCGACTCCGCGCCGTGGCCGCCGCCGACCCATCCCTGCTGCTGCCCGAGCCACCCGACGACGAAGCACGTCTGACCCTGCGCAACCGCCCATTGTTCGTTGCCACCGAGCGCGACGGCGTAGGCATGCGCATCCGCGTCCTCGCCCGCCTTGGTGAAAACCGCAGCGTGCAAACCCTGTTCGAACTGCCTGCCGATGCCGCCGGCCAGGTGCTGCGCGTGGAAGCTGCCGTGCACGCTGCCGCGCGCGCACTGTACCTGCGCGATTCGCTCAAAATCGCCTTCATCCTGATCCTCAGCCTGGTATTGCTGCTGTCGTTGTTCGCCACCGTGCTGGTGTCGTTCGGCCTGGCACGACGCATGGTGTCGCCGATCGCGCGGTTGTCCACCGCCACGCGGCGCGTGGCCGAAGGTGATTTCGATGCCCATCTGCCCGAAGGCGAGGACGACGAACTCGGCTTTCTGGTGCGCTCGTTCAATCGCATGACGCGCGAACTGGAGCTCTCGCGCGCCCGGGTGCGGGTCAGCAGCGAAGAAACCGAGCGCCAACGTGCCTTTCTGGAAACCGTGCTGGCACACCTGTCCTCCGGCGTGCTGGTGGTCGACGGCAGCTTGCAAGTGCGCAGCATGAACGCCGCCGCACGCCAGATGCTCGGCCTTGCGCCCGAGCAACACGCAGGCTGGCCGCTGGCCGAACTGCGCCGCATCGCACCGCGCGCCGCGCCCTTGGTCGCCGTGCTGCTGCAGCGCCTGCGCGAAGGCGCACGCGAGTGGCGCGAGGAAGTGGCACTCGATGGCGATGATCCTGGCCCGCGCGTCCTGCTGCTGCGCGGTGCGCGCCTGCCCGACGAAGGCGCGGTCGCGGTTTTCGACGATGCCACCGTGATCGATCGCGCCCGCCGCGAAGCCGCCTGGGCCGAAGTCGCACGCCGCCTCGCACACGAGATCAAGAATCCGCTCACTCCGATCCAGCTCGCTGCCGAGCGCCTGCGTCGTCGCGTGCTGCCCAAGCTCGGCGAGGACGATGCGCATGTGCTCGACCGCGCCACCAACACCATCGTCGCGCAGGTCGATGCGCTCAAGACGATGGTCAACAGCTTCGGCGATTACGCCCGCCCACCCAGCCTGTCGCTGGCGCCGCTCGATCTGAACCAACTCGCGGGCGAAGTGCTCGACCTGTACGAACACGACCAACGCCTGATGCTGGTGCGCGATTTTGCGCCCGAACTTGCCCCTGTCATCGCCGATGCCGGCCGCATCCGCCAAGTGCTGCACAACCTCGTCAAGAACGCCATCGAAGCGGGTGCCGAACGCACTCGCAGCCGCATCGACGTGCATACCCGGCGCGTGGAAACGGGTGGTCGCCACTTCGTCGAACTGGCCGTTGCCGACGACGGTCCCGGCCTGCCGGAAGGCTTCGACACCCATTGGTTCGAGCCGTACCGCAGCACCAAACCTCGCGGCACCGGGCTGGGGCTGGCCATCGTCGCCAAGATCGCGCAGGAGCACGGCGCGCAGTTCACCGCGCAGCCGCGCCACGAAGGCGGAGCGATGTTCGTGCTGCGCCTGCCAAGTGACTGAGCCTCTCGCGGCTTGCCGCCCATCCTCCCCGGCCGCAGACTGTGCGCTTCCGCGTCAACGAAGTTCACCATGCCCGCTGCACGAATCCTGATCATCGACGACGAGCCGGACATCCGCTCCGGCCTCACCGACATCCTCGAAGACGAGGGCTATCGCATCAGCCAGGCACAGGACGCCGATTCGGCCCGGCGTGCACTGGCCGAATCGACATTCGATGCCGTGCTGCTGGATATCTGGATGCCGGGCACCGATGGCATCGCGCTTTTGCGCGAATGGGTCGCGCAAGGTGAACTGCCGCAGCCGGTGGTGATGATGTCCGGCCACGGCACGGTGGAAACCGCTGTCGAGGCAACCCGTCTTGGCGCCTACGACTTCATCGAAAAACCCATCGCGCTGGCCAAGCTGCTGATCACGCTGGAGCGCGCACTGGAAGCCCAGCGCCTGCGGCAGACCAATCGCACCCTGCAACAGCAGGCCGGCTCGTTGTTCGAACCGATGGGCACCTCGCCTGCCTTCACCACCGTGCTGAGCCAGCTTGAGCGCCTCGCCGGACGCGATGCCGCGATCCTGCTGCGCGGTGAAGCCGGCACCGGCAAGGAAGCCTTGGCGCGCTGGTTGCATGGCAAGAGTGCGCGACGCAACGGCCCTTTCGTTACCGTCGCCGCCGGCGCCGTGCCGGATGAGCAGGCCGCAGTGGCGCTGTTCGGCAGCGAAAACGGCAGCGACATTTCCGCCGGACTGCTGGAACAGGCGCACGGCGGCACGCTGTATCTGGACGAAATCGCCGAATTGGGCGCAGAGCTGCAATTGCGCCTGTCCAGTGCGCTGGAACGCCGCCAGATCCTGCGCGTCGGAGGCCGCAGCCCGGCGGCACTGGATGTGCGCGTGGTGGCCGCCAGTTCACAGGACCTGGAATCCGAGCGCGCGGCCGGCCGGCTCCGCGATGAACTGTATTTCCAGCTCAACGTGCTTCCGATCAAGATTCCGGCGCTGCGCGAGCGCGGCGAGGACATCGGCGTGCTGGTACAGCATTTCGACCGCGTGTTTACCGCACGTGACGGTCTCCCGCCACGCCGTTGGCCCGATGCGGTGCTTGCGCGTCTGCGCCAGCACACCTGGCCCGGCAATGTGCGCGAACTGCGCGCGCTGGCGCAGCGGCTGGCGCTGCTGGGCAGCGGCGAAGTCACGCTGGCGGAAATCGAACCCGCCTTGCAAGGCCGCGCCGCACCGCCGCCAACGGCAACGCATGACACCGCCTACCCGCTCGACCTGGCCACTCCCTTGCGCGAAGCGCGTGACGGTTTCGAGCGGGCATATCTTCTTCGCCAGTTGCACAATGCCGGCGGCAGCGTCGGCAGGCTGGCACAGCTTTCGGGCATGGAGCGCACGCATCTGTACCGCAAACTGCGCGACCTCGGCATCGACATCAAGGGCAGCGCCTAGGCGCAGACGGCATCGCACATGAAGATCCTGATCCTTGGCGCAGGCCAAGTGGGTGCCTCGGTGGCAGTGGCACTGGCCAGCGAGAACAGCGACATCACCGTGGTGGACAACCACATACAACGCCTGCGCGACCTGTCCGAGAAACTGGACATCCGCACCGTGCTCGGCCATGCCAGCCTGCCGAGCGTGCTGGAACACGCCGGCGCGGGCGATGCGGAACTCATCATCGCCGTCACCTCCAGCGATGAAGTCAATCTCATCGCCTGCCAGGTCGCCGATGCGCTGTTCAAGACACCCACCAAGATCGCGCGCCTGCGCCAGACCGAGTACCTCCAGCATCCCGAACTCACCGCCCGGCGCGGCACCGCCGTAGACGTGACGATCAGCCCGGAAGCGCTCGTGCGCAAACACGTGCAGCGCCTGATCGAACACCCCGGCGCCTTGCAGGTACTGGATTTTGCCCAGGGACAAGTTCAAATGGTCGCGGTTCGCGTCACGCGCGGCAGCCTGCTGGAAGGCGCCGCCATCCGGCAGGTGCGCGAGCGCCTTCCACCCGGCGCCGATGTGCGCGTGGCCGCCATCTATCGTCATGGCCACCCGATCATTCCCGAGGCATCGACCTACATCGAAGCCAACGATGACGTGTTCTTCCTCGCCGACCGCCGCCACATCAGCACGGTGATGGATGCATTGCGCACCAAGGACAAACCGGTGCGCCGCATCCTGATCGCCGGCGGCGGCAACATCGGCGTATCGCTGGCACGGGCGCTGGAAGAAAAATTCGGCGTCAAGATTCTGGAGCGCTCGAAGGAGCGTGCCAAAGCCATCGCCGAAGAACTTCAGAACTCGATCGTGCTGGTGGGTGACTGCACCGATGAAGACCTGCTGCGCGAGGAGAACATCGATCAGACCGATGTGTATTGCGCGCTCACCAACGACGACGAAGCCAACATCCTCTCGGCCATGCTGGCCAAGCGCATGGGCTGTCCGCGCGTGATCGCACTGATCAACCGCCCGGCCTATGCGGAACTGGTGGAAGGCGACAGCAGCATCGACATCACCATCAGCCCGCAACAGGTCACGCTCGGTGCCCTCCTCACCCACATCCGCGCCGGCACCATGGTGCGCGTGCACAGCCTGCGGCGCGGCATGGCCGAGGCCATCGAGGCCGTGGCCGTCGGCGACTCGCGCACCTCGCGCGTGATCGGGCGTGGCCTGGAGGACCTGGACTTGCCCGAATCGGCCAACGTGGTGGGCGTGGTGCGCGGCGAGAAACTCCTGATCGCACACCACGACGTGATCGTGGAGCCCAACGATCACCTCATCGTGTTCCTGCTGGACAAGCGCGAACTGCCGCGCGTGGAAGCCGTCTTCCGCGCCGATGCCACCTGGTTCTGAGCACACGATGCTGCCGCCCCGCTTCCTGACGATACAAAAGGTGCTCGGTGCGTTGCTCGTACTGACGTCGCTGTTCCCGGTGCCGGCCTTGTTGCTGGCGCTGGTGCTGGGCGAAGACACCATCGCGGCGTTCAGTGAAACCTGCCTGGTCACCGCGGCTTTGGGCGCGGCGTTGTGGTGGCCCGTGCGTCGGGTACGCCATCCACTGCGTCTGCGTGACGGCTTCCTCATCACGGCCGCCGCCTGGGTGCTGGCCTCGCTGGTTTCCGCGGTGCCCTTCATGCTGACCGCGCCGAATCTCTCGTTCACCCAGGCGGTGTTCGAAGGCACCTCCGGTCTCACCACCACCGGCGCCACCACCATCGTCGGGCTGGATGCGCTGCCGCGCAGCATGCTGATGTATCGCCAGACACTGAACTTCTACGGCGGCTTGGGCCTGGTGCTGCTGGCAGTGGCCATCCTGCCGATGCTGCGCGTGGGCGGCATGCAGTTGTTTCGCGCCGAAGCCACCGGCCCGAACAAGGACACCAAACTCACGCCGCGCATCGCCGAAACCGCCAAGGCGTTGTGGAAGGTCTACATCGGGCTGACGCTGTTGTGCGCGCTGGCCTACTGGGCTGCCGGCATGAGCCTGTTCGACGCGGTCAGCCACGCACTTTCCACCGTCGCCACCGGCGGTTTCTCCACGCACGATGCCAGTTTCGCGTACTGGAACAACCCGATGATCGAGCTGGTCGCGATCATCTTCATGCTGGTGGGCGGCATCAACTTCGGCCTGCATTACGTCGCGTGGCGGCGCGCCACCACCCAGCCCTACCAGCACGATACCGAGCTGCGCTTCTTCGCGCTGATAGCGCTCGGGGCCACCGTCCTGGTCGCCTTGCCGCTCTGGCTGTCCGGCCACTACGACTCCCTGCTCTCGGCCGTGCGCCATGCGGCATTCCAGGTGGTATCCAACCTGACCACCTGCGGCTATTCGCTGGTCGACTTCAGCCTCTGGCCCGCGTTCGTGCCGCTGTTGATGATGATGATCGGCTTCATCGGCGGCTCCAGCGGTTCCACTTCCGGCGGCATGAAGGTGGCACGCGTGGTGATGGCGTTGCGCCAGGGCCTGCGCGAAGTCAAACAGCTCGTGCATCCGAAAGGCCAGTTCATCGTGAAGATGGGCGGGCGCCGGGTATCGGAAAGCATCGTGCTTTCGGTCGGCGGCTTCTGCACGCTCTACATGGTGTGCTTCCTCGGCGTGATGCTGGCGCTGTCGGCCACCGGAGTGGATCTGGTCACCGCGTTCGGCGCGGCCGCCACCAGCATCAACAACATGGGTCCGGGCCTTGGCGAGGTCGCCATGCATTTCGGCACGATGCCGCCGGAGGCGGTGTGGATCTGCTCGTTCGCCATGATTCTCGGGCGGCTGGAGGTATTCACCTTCCTCGTGCTGCTGACGCCTTCGTTCTGGCGCGAATAGGTTCCCGTGCGCACCGGGTAGGATGCACGCATCGGCCAATTTTCTGGAAAGACCATGATCCTTCGCCTCGCCCTCGTTGCCGCATTCGCGCTGCCTTCCACCGCGCCGGCCAGCGATTACCTGGCCGACACCGAGGCCTGGCGCGCGAAGCGCTACGAATCGCTGAAAAAACCCGAGGGCTACCTGAGCTTCATCGGCTCGGGCCTGGTGGCCGAAGGCGAGCATGTGGTCGGCACGGCGCCAGGCAGCGACATCG
>JAEXRB010000379.1 GCA_023438325.1 Pseudomonadota bacterium
AGGCCCGCCTTGACGAGTGCCGGCTCGCCGGAGTTGCCGTTGGCCCAGGCGAGGAACTTGTCCATTTGGTCTGGAAGCGTTTCGGCAGGCGGCGCCTCGAAGTGCACCTTGCGCCGACCCACTGGGCCGGAAACCACTTGCATCGGTCCGTCCGCGTCGCTGCGCCACTGGCCGACGGCGGTCTTGCTCATCCCCGAAAAGCCGGTCGGGAACAGCGCCGCATGCCAGCCGTGGAGGCGTTCGACGCTCATGGGCGATGCGGCGCGGGAGGTGGCATCGAGCACCATGTCGACCACGCCCTCGACGTGACGGTCCACGGGCGCGACCGCCCCGATGTCCACACCCAGGCGCCGTGCAATGGACGAGCGCACTGACGCCACGTTCAAGATTTCGCCTTCGATCTCGCTGGTCTTGATCACGTCCTCGGTCAACGCGAGCAGACTGGCCTGATCGCGCAGCGCCACGCCCACATCGGCCAACCTGCCGAGCAGGAGCCCCTGGGACCTGCTGGCTTCGGCCAATGGGCCGGCCAGTATCGCCAGGTCGTAGCGCCAATCCGGCCAGTCGCTGGCCTCCCAGATGTAGCGATGTTCTCCGCTGTTCATGCGGAGATTAGAGCCGGTATACGTCGCGAGGGTAAGTGATTCGACGCACAAAATGCGGAGAATAGGTTGACTATTCGCCGCACGCGACGCTGTCCAGGTACGGCCGCATGACGTTGGCGACGCGTGCCGTCTTAGCTTTGATCCTGAACTTGCGTCCCACTGCAGCCAAGGAATATTTGGCGTTGTTCTAAGGCAAAGCCGGCAACGACCCAATAGCTGTCTGCAATTCATCGAACACGACCCGGACTCTCGCTGGCACAGGGGCGCGCTGAGGCCGATAGACATACAAGCCCCAAGCCGGTGGCTCTTCCTTCTGCAGAACCCGCACCAGTTTTCCACTGGCGATATAGGGGGCCGCCATGTAGTCCGCCAATTGAGCAAACGCAATTCCGGCCAATGCGGCGCCCATTTCCATGTCGGCGTTGTCCGCGATGAAGACAGGAGAAGCAGGCGTCCACTGGCGTCCTGCACTGAAGTGCCAGGGCCACGGTCGCCCGGTATTGATGTCGATGGCCGCTGTCACCGGAAAACCGGCCAGTTCATCGACTCCATCTGGTGTTCCCACCTTCTTGATCAGGCGCGGAGCTGCAACGATGGGGAGGCGCATATCGGCAGCCTTGCGAGCGACGAAACGACTGTCGCGCATGAACCCGACCCTGATCCCGACATCGATCTTCTCGTCGACCGCGTTGCTGACGCGATCAGACAAGCGCACATCCAACATGATGTCGGGATGACGTTTGGCAACGCGCTCCAATGCAGGCAGCACAGCCCTGGTACCCAGGCTGTGCGGTGCGGTGACACGAACCGTGCCGGACACGGAAGCCTGCTGATCGGCGCCAGGAACGGTCCATAGCGCCTCAACCTGCTCCAGCGCGGGGCGCACCTGCTCCAGCAACCGTTCGCCGAAGGCCGTGATGCGTACCTGCCGCGTGCTTCGATGGAACAACACCTCGCCGTAGTGCTGCTCCAGTCGCTGAATGGCACGCGTGACGCCTTGTGGAGACGTTCCGAGCCGGACCGCCGCGTCACGAAAACTGCTGCTCTCGGCCGTCACTCGGAAGATACGTAGCAGCTCGAATTCCTTGTTCACAGTGCGTCTGCTCGACCGGTTGCGATGTTCGACTTTATTCCATATCGAGGAATTATGAAATCGCAATAATTCCATATACATAGCCTGATCCGTCTCCCAAACTTGCCCTCATTCCGGGATGCCCCGGATCCTCCCACTGCACACAGAACCCGAATGAACACTTCGAATCTGATTGCCGCCTACTACGACGCCTTCAATCGCGGCGACCGCGCGGCCATGTTGTCGATGCTGACCGATGACGTCGCCCACGACCTGAACCAAGGGGCGCGCGAAACCGGCCGCGATGCGTTCCGCGCTTTCCTGCAACGTATGGACCGCTGTTACGGCGAGCAGTTGCGCGACATCGTGGTGATGGTCAGCGCCGACGGCCTGCGCGCGGGCGCCGAATACGTGGTGCACGGCGAATACAAGGTGACCGACGAGGGGCTGCCGGAAGCCGAAGGCCAGCGCTACGTGCTGCCGGGCGGCGCGTTCTTTGACGTCCGTGACGGCAAAATCGCGCGCGTCACCAACTACTACAACCTGGACGACTGGATCGCCCAGGTTGGCGGGAAGCGCTGACATGGCGGGTGACATTCGCGTGCTGGTCCGCCGCGGCGCCGACATGGTCGAGTGGTTCGACGACGTGGCACGCCTGCGCGCCGAGGTCTTCCGCGCTTTTCCCTACCTCTACGAGGGCGACGCCGAGTACGAGAAGCATTACCTCGCCACCTATGCCCGCTCGGCAGGCAGCGTGCTGGTGCTCGTGCTCGCCGGCGACGCGGTGGTGGGGGCATCCACCGGATTGCCGCTAGGCGAAGCCGAACCGGCCTTCCAGGCGCCGTTCCTCGACCGAGGCATCCCGGTGGAGGAGGTGTTCTACTGCGGTGAATCCGTCCTGCTCCCGGCGTTCCGCGGACAGGGCCTTGGGCATCGCTTCTTCGATGAGCGCGAGGCGCATGCCCGTTCGCTGGGTGGCATCCGCTGGACCTCGTTCGCATCGGTGAATCGGGCAAGCGATGATCCACGGCGGCCGCCCGATTATCGCGGCAACGACGTGTTCTGGACCCGCCGTGGGTACACGCGGCAGCCGGACATGCAGGTAAGCCTGCCGTGGAAACAACTCGGCGAAGCGCACGAATCCGAGCAGACGCTGACGATGTGGCTGCGTCCGCTGGAGGCCGGGCAATGAAGATCGCCGTCGCCAAGTACGCGGTTGGCAACCCCGCCGACTTCGAGGCCTTTGCCGCACGCCAGCGTCAGATCCTGGGAGAAGCATGCGGTGCCGGCGTCGAACTGGCCGTGCTGCCCGAATACCTGTCGCTCGAACTGGCGTCAACGTTCGCGCCCGAAATCAGCCGCGACTTGAACGCTTCGCTGGCCGCGCTGCAAACGCTGCAATCCGAGTGGCTGGCGCTGTACGCCGACCTGTCGCGCGAGCTGCGCCTGGTCATCCAGGCCGGCACGTTCCTGACCGAAGTCGCCCCGGGACGCTATCGCAACCGCGCGTGGTGGTTCGCCCCGGACGGCACGCGCGGCTATCAGGACAAGCTGCAGTTGACCGGATTCGAGCGGGACGCTGGCGTCATCGAGGGCGGCGACGAACTCAAAGTCTTCGACTTGGCGGGCGTGCGCGCCGGCATCGCCGTCTGCTACGACAGCGAATTCCCCTTGCCCGTGCGCGCCCAACGCGAAGCCGGCGCCCGTCTGCTGTTGGTGCCGAGCTGCACGGACACGCAGGCGGGCGCGACCCGGGTGCGCGTCGGCTGCATGGCGCGCGCACTGGAGAACCGGATGTTCGTCGCGCAGGCGGTAACCACCGGGACCGCCGACTGGAGTCCGGCTCTGGATACGAATACCGGCGAGGCCACGATCTACGCGCCGATGGACCACGGCTTTCCCGATGACGGCATCCTCGCGACGACCCGCGGCGGGCAAACGTGGGCGATCGCCGATCTCGACATCGACGCGCTCGAACGCCACCGCGCGCAGGCCCAGGTGGCCGTCGACCTCGATTGGGATGGCCAGAAGGCGCCGGCATTCCGGCAGGCCCGGCATTCGTGACCGGCAATTCCTTTCACCCCGCACACCACCCCGAACCCGAAGCCAAATGCCCGCCGTCAGGTTCACTCCAACCCGAGGCATGACCATGACGAAACTCCCCGTACTCGCCCTGCTGTGCTCTTCGCTGTTGCTGCCCCTCGCCGCCCATGCCGGCGATGGATGCGACGGCCTGCCGAACTGGCAGCAGCTCAAGCAGGCCCTCGCCAATGCCCGCAAGGACGCCAACGGCGGCTTCAACCTCGACATGTGGGGCACCGTGGTGGCGACCGACGGCACGGTCTGCGCCGTGGCCCATACCGGCGCCAAGGTCGGCGACCAGTGGCTCGGCAGCCGGGTGATTTCCGCGCAGAAGGCGAACACCGCGAACGCCTTCAGCCTGCCGGGCCTCGCCCTGTCCACCGCCAACGTCTATTCGGCCACGCAGCCGGGCGGCAGCCTGTTCGGCCTGCAGTTTTCCAACCCGGTCGATACGCAGGTAGCCTACGCCGGCAGTGCCGCGGACTTCGGCACGGCGAAGGATCCGCTGGTGGGCGCGCGGATCGGCGGCGTGAACGTGTTCGGCGGCGGCCTTGCGCTGTACGACGCGAAGGGAACGCGGGTGGGCGCGCTCGGCGTCAGCGGCGATTCCTCTTGCGCCGAGCACAACATCGCGTGGAAGACCCGCCACGCGCTCGCGCTGGACTACGTGCCGGCCGGCGTCAGTCCCGCGAAGGACGACAACATCGTTTTCCTCGACAAGACCGAGCAGCCCAATGGCTTTAAACACCCGATGTGTGGCGGAACCGAGGACAAGGTGACCCTGCCCCCCGGTGCGAAAGCAGTGAGTTGAGCCACAACGGGCGGGCACGCCCCGCCCTTGTGCAACGACCGGGAAGCCGCCGCATGGCCACCATTGGAAGCACGCCAGAGGCCACCACTGTGTACGGCATGCCGGCCTACGCCGACCGGGCCGCGGCCGTGGACGAAGTGCATGCGCGCCCGCATCCGCTGCTCCAGCCCCCGCGCGGCCTACTGCAATTCGCCTTCATGACCGAAGGCAATCCGGCTGCGGATCGTGCCGCGATGCGCGCACTGTCCGTCCGCTTCGGCGTTGCGGCAAACCTCTATTTCCCCTTCGCCTGGATTGGCTACGTGCTGGCAGGATCAGGGAAGCAGACACCCGGAGGCGCTGGCTGACCCGCGCACCCCTGAGCCCGATTCAAGGCCTCGCTGGGGTCTATGGCGTTTGGTGTGGACGGCGCTTGACCGTGCCGGCCTGACGGATTGAGGGGCATGGGCGTGAAGAAGCTGGAACGCTACGGCGACGAGATCCTGCGCGTGGTGCAGGCCTGACGCCCGTTCGCGCCCCCCCGCGAACGCGGGGTCGACGGAGCGCGCCTGCCCGACGAGACTGGGCATTGATTCCGCCACCGAGCCGGCCAGATGCTGCGTCTTTTCGCTCTCCTGATTCTTGCGTTGCCCCTCACTTGCGCGGACGCGGGTTCGCTCGACCTTCAGGCCAAGATCTATTCGCCGCTGCGCGATGCGCCGCCCTGGAATGGCAATCCCGCCTATCCGGCCGCGAGCTATTTCGGCAGTGCGCTCAGCGTGTCCGGCGCCACCGCGGCCATCATGGAGCGCGAACCGTTCGGGGAAACCTTCCTGCGCCTGTACGAGCGCGATGCCAACGGCCACTGGAGCACGGCGCAGTCGATCCTGCCACCGGCCGACCTGAGCCCCTTCCTGAAGGCTGGCTTTGGCGGAAGGCATGCGCTCGACGGAGATCGCCTCGCCGTGGCGCTGAGTCACCCATCGAGCCCGTCCCCGCAGGTGATCGTGTTCGAGAAGATCGCCGGCACCTGGCAGGAGTCCGCCCGCATCGCGGGGCAACCCTACGCCGCGTTCAACGGCTCGTTCGGCGAAGGCGGCGTGGCCTTGTCCGGGGATACGCTGGCGGTCGGCTCGCCGGGCAACTCGCCCGGAGCGCTCGGCGCGGTGCATGTGTTCACGCTGCAGGGCGGGTCCTGGGTGCTGCAACAGCGCGTGCAGGAAACCGATCCGTACCCGGCGGCCAATTTTGGATACAACATCCGGCTGCAGGGCGATCGGCTGGTGGTCAATCGGGCGGGCGCCCGCTACGAGCAAGCCGCTTCCCACGGGGTCTACGTCTTCGACCGCAGCAATGGCATCTGGAGCCAGCAGGCCAAGAT
>JAEXRB010000063.1 GCA_023438325.1 Pseudomonadota bacterium
CGCCGGCATCGCGCCGGGCGACATCGTGGTGATGGCGCCGGACATCAATGCCTATGCGCCGCTGTTGCCCGCCGTGTTCGGCCAGCCCGGCGATGCGCGCGAACGCCGTTTGCCCTGGCACATGGCCGATGCCCCGGTGATGCGCAACCACCGCCTGTTCGCCACCTTCGCGCGCCTGCTCGACGTGGGCAGCAGCCGCGTCACCTTGCCGGAAGTGGCCGATCTCCTCGCCGTGCCGGAAATCGCCCGCGCGCTGGATCTGGATGCAGCTTCGCACGATGCCTTGCTCGATTGGCTGGCCGAAAGCCGTGCCGCATGGGCGCTGGATGCTGCGCATCGCGAGGCTGCCGGTGCATCGCCCACGGCCATGCACACCTTGGCCTGGGGCGTGGATCACATGCTTGCCGGTTACCTGATGGCCGACGCCGCGCAGCACGATGCACACCATGCGGTAACCCTGCCCGATGGCACCACCCTGCTGCCGTTGCCCGGCGTACATGGCCCTGAAAGCTGCGTGGTGGGCGCGCTGGATGTGTTCTTGTGCCAGATGCAGCGCTGGCGCGATCTTGCTTCGCTCAGCCTCCGCGCCAGCGAGTGGGCCGCGACGCTGATGACGCAATTGGATACGTTGCTGCGCGTGGCGCACGACGATGCCGCAGCCCGCGCCGCGCTTTCCACCTTGCGCAGCCTGATCGCCCGCCTCGCCACTGAACCGGCACAGGCCGAGGAAGACCCGTTACTGCACTTTGCCGTGGTGCGCGATCTCCTGCGCGATGCGCTGGATGCCGTGCCCGAACGCCAGCGTTTCCTGATGGGCGGCATCACCTTCTGCGGCATGGTGCCGCAGCGTGCGATCCCGTTCGACATGGTGTGCGTGTTGGGTCTCAACGATGGCCAGTTCCCGCGCCAGCGCCGCGATGGCGGCATCGATCTGATGACCCGCCTGCGCCGCCTCGGCGATCGCGATGTGCGCAGCGACGATCGCTGGTTGTTCCTTGAAACCATCATGTCCGCGCGGCGTCGCCTGCACCTTTCCTGGCTCGGCCTGGGTGCGCGCGATGGCATGCCGCGCAATCCGGCCTCGCCGCTGGCCGAGTTGATGGCGCAACTGGATCAGGCTGCCGCTGTCGGTGCCGAGGTGGTCGATGCGCGCGCGCGGCCGTGGCGGGTGCAGCACCCCTTGCAACCCTTCGATGCGCGCTATTTCACCGATACCGACACCGCGCTGTATTCGTATTCGCAGGCCTTTGCCGGCATGCGCGGTGAAGGTCGCCATGTCGCCCCGGCGTTTCTGGCAGGGCCTGCCGGAACACCCGAGGCCTTGCCCGATGTCCTGGCGCTGGCCTCGCTGACGCGCTTCTGGCGCCGCCCTGCCGAAGACCTGCTTGCACGTCGCCTGCATCTTCAGATCGATGCCGCAGGCGGCCCGGCCCTGCCCGATGCCGAGCCGCTCGATGGCATGCTGGAACGCATCGACGATGTCGCGCGCAAAGTGTTTTTCGACACGGCGTTGCCGCAGGGTTTCACGTCGGAAGGCACGCCGCGCTGGGATGCTTCGCACATCCCCGACTGGATCGCGCATGGTGGCTTGCTGCCGCCCGGCGATCTGGGCCAGAGCGCGTGGAAAACCGAAGCCGACGCCGTCAGTGCCTTGCTGCATGCGGCCTTCGCGCAAGGACTCACGGGTGGCAAGGGCGAGAACATCGATGCGGATATCGCCTTGCCAGTGCCCGCATCCGGCGCAGCGCCGGTACGGCTGCGCGGCACATTGCGCCAGGTGTTCCGCGCCCATCAGGACGCCGCCGCGCCATGCCAATTGGTGCGTGCCTTCGTCAAAGGGGCAGGCCTGCGCAACCTGAGTGAACTGGATATCGGTCAGCGCCTCGTCCTGTTCATCGAATGGGCCGTGCTGCGTATTGCCACGGCTGACGATGCCGGACCCGTGCGATTGGTGCTGCTGGCCGATGGCGAGACCGAGTTGACCACGATGCTGTGTGGCTGGGACGCGCATTTCATCGCGCATCCGCAGCATCGCGACGCCATGCTCGCCGCCCTGCGCGAACGGCTCGCTCGCCTCGTGCTGTTGTGGCATGAAGCGGCAAGCTCGCCGCCGATCTACTTCCCCAAAACCAGTCAGGCCGCGCTCATTGCCGCCGCCCTGCGCGAGGCGGGCGACACCACACCCAAGGGTGATCACATCCGCGCAGCCGCGAAGATATTTGATGGCTTCAACGGCGGTGAACGCGCCCATGAACCCGGCTGGACGCGCCTTGTCGCACGCGGCATCGGCTTTGATCTGCGTGAGCACGAACAGGCCGCCGTGCATGCGGACGCCTTGCTTGAATACGCCCATCAACTCGAAGCGCTGATGCGCCTGAGCATTCCGGAGGCCACGCCATGAGTCCTGCGCCTGACTGGCGCCAACTGGATCTGACGCCGGGTGGACGCAGTCTGATCGAAGCCAGCGCCGGCACCGGCAAGACCTGGACCATCGGCGTGCTGTATCTGCGCCTGCTGCTGGAGAACATGTTCGCACCACGGCGCATCGTCGTTGCGACCTTCACCAATGCGGCCGCTGCCGAACTGAAAGAGCGCCTGCGCGCCCGCATCGAACAGGCACTTGCCCTGGCGCAGGCCGGCATTGCGGCGGCGCCTGACGACAGCGCCACCGATCTGTGTTTCCTGCATGCACGCTGGCAAGGCAACGACGCCTGCCGCCACGACGATGCCACGCGGCTCGCGCTGGCACTGGCGGAGCTGGACATCGCACCCATCGGCACCCTGCATGGCCTTTGCACCCGCATCCTTGCAGAACACCCGTTTGCCGCAGGTGCCGCATTCCGCACGCCGGAGCTGGTCGATGCCGGCGCCTTGCGCGACCAATTGGCCGATGACCTGTGGCGCGTGCTGCATGGCGAAGGCGATGTCGGGGCTGCACTGCGTCAGGCTGCCGAACCGGTTCTGGCCGATCTCTCGCGCCAAAAGCTCGCAGCACTGTTGAAGCTCCTGATGCAGCCGGGCGTGCGTGTGTCGGCACCGGTCGATGTCCCCATGGCCGACCAACAGGCGTGGGCGGACTTGCTCGTTGCCGTGACCGAACGCACTGACCTGTTCAAATCCAGCAGATCCGCGCTGCGCTCACGCTGGCAGGAAATCGCGCGTTATCTCGGCACGCCGGTTGATGCGCGTGATCCAAGTGATCTGAGAAACCTCGGCAAGCTCGATGCCTGTCTCTGCGATCTGGAAAAACAACTCAAACCTGCGGCCTGCGACGATGCGCAGGTGATGGCGGCGCTCGAGCTGAGTCAGACACTGGTGGGAACGCTGGAAGCCTTGCTGGACAAGCCGCGCTTGAGTTTCCTCGCCACGCTCCAGCACGAAGCCCGCACCCAATTGGACCTGCGTCTGGCACGCGCCAACCAACTCGGCTTCGACGATCTCCTGACCACGGTACTGGAGGCCTTGCGCCCGGATGCACAAGGCAACCGCGTGCTGGCCGATGCATTGTTCGCGCAATGGCCGGTGGCGATGATCGACGAGTTCCAGGACACCGACCCGAACCAATACGGCATCCTCGATGCGATCTACCGTCAGGCCGATGCCGAGCTGCGCGGACGGCTGCTCCTGATCGGCGATCCCAAACAGGCGATCTATCGTTTCCGTGGTGGCGACATCCATACCTACGAACGCGCTCGCGATGCCGTGGCGCCGAATGATCGTCTCCTGCTCGACACCAACCGACGCTCGTCGCATGCCTATGTCGCAGCCATCAACGCCCTGTACGCCCGCATAGGGGAAAAACTCGGCGCGCCCGATTCGCCCACGACCATCAGCTATCGCAAGGTGCAGGCCAGCGCATCGGAATGCGATGTGCGCTTCACCCATCAAGAACAACCTGCCGATGCATTGAGCTTCCACGATGACAGCGCCGATCCGCCGGGCGATGACACCGGCGCACTGCTGTCGTGCGCCAGCCGGATCGCCGCGATGCTGGATCCTTCGGCCGGCTGGCGCATCGATGGGCGGCCGTTGTGCGCCTCGGATGTGTGCGTGCTGGTGCCGCGCAACCACGATGCGCAGCGCATGGTCGCCTTCCTGCGTCAGCGCGGTATCGCCACGGTGAATCGCGGTCGCGCCAGTGTGTTTCATGGTGATACCGCACGCGACCTGCTTCGCATACTCGATGCCGTGGCGCACTGCGAGGAGCCGCGCCGTGTGCGCGCTGCCGTTGCGACGCAGCTGTGGGGGTTTGGTTATCACCACTTGCGCGCGCTGCGCGAGGATGCCGGTGACTGGCAAGCACTGGTGGCGGTGTTCCATCAATGGCATCACGACTGGAATGCCGCTGGCGTGCTGGCCGTGGTGCTCGCGCTGATGCAGCGCGTGGCGACGCAGCATCTGGCCACTCGCGATGGCGAGCGCGTGCTGACCGATCTTCGGCATCTGGGCGAATTGCTGCAGGATGCCGAAGACCGAAGCGATGGCATGGCCTCGCTGCTGGCCTGGTTCCGCCACCAGATCGAATCGGGCGAGAGCGGCGAAGATGCGGCAGAAGCGCAGGCGTTGCGGCTGGAATCGGATGCGCGCTGTGCCCAGGTGATGACCTTGCACGCCAGCAAGGGGCTGGAGTTCAACCTCGTGTTCCTGCCGCTGATGGGCGAGCACCGTGGGCCCAGATCATTGCCTGACATCGGCTTGTTGGTGAAGGAGGATGGCTCGCGCAAATTGGTGCTGGATACCGCCGCGCGATCGCAGGCGGCGATGGAAGAACAGGACGAGCGTTTCCGCGTGCTCTATGTGGCTCTGACCCGTGCGCGCTTTGCTACACAAGTGTGGCTGCCATCGGCGGAAGCATCGGCAACCGACAAACACGCCGCCGCGGCACCGTTGGCGCTGTGCGCACCGCAGATACGTGCTGCACGCGATGTGGCGTTCACGCGGCATATCGGCTGGCCACCCGTCGAGGAACAGCGGGTGCCGTCCTCCGGCGAGGTGGTCGAGCTGCGTTGCGCGCGCGCCTTGCCGGCACCGCGCCAAGGGCCGTTGCCCATGCGCCACAGTTTCACCACGTTGGTTGCACATGCCGGCGCAGGTCTTGATCCGGGCGCTCCCGCACTGGACGAGGACGGTGCGGATGGCAGCCTGCTCCTGCTTCAGGAATCCATTGCTGCCATCGAGCCGGAGCCCTTGCGCACGCGCGCGACGGCGATCGACGCGCTGCTAGGCGTTGCAGGTTCGGATTTCGGCAACGCCGTGCACGATGTACTCGAACATCGCCGCGTCGGCACGCCGCTGCGTGACCAGCAAGACATGATCCGCACGGCATTGGATGCATACGCGGTGCGGCACCCGCGCCTGAGCAGCGAGGCGTTCGCACAACACCTGGCCACGCGGCTGGATGGTGTGCTGGAGGCCGATCTGGATGGCGCAGGCCTGCGCCTTGCCGCCTTGCCGGCCCGCGACCTGCGTTGCGAAATGGCCTTCCACTACCTGCTCGATGGCGCATCGCTGGCACGCTTGCGTGCCGGGTGCGAGGCCGTGGGTTATCCGAACCTGATCCCATCGCGCGAGGACACCCTTTCAGGCCTCATGAACGGCAAGATCGACGTGGTATTCCGCCACGACGGTCGCTTCCACGTGCTGGACTGGAAGGGCAACAATCTGGGCCGTTACGAAGAAGCGTTCCTGGAGGATTACGCCCCGCCCGCGCTCGATGCGGCGATGCAGGCGGCGTCCTATCGTTTCCAGGCGCTGCTCTACACTGTGGCGCTGGAGCGCTATCTCGTGCAGCGCCTCGGCAGCACCTATCGTCGTGCCGAACACCTCGGCGATGCTTGGTATCTGTTCATCCGCGCCACGGGTCTGCATCTTCCCGATGGCACGCCGTGCGGCATCTGGCGGCACCGCTTCAGCGATGCGCTGCTCGATGTCGTGCAGGGTGAGCTATCGCGTACCCAGGAGAGAGCGGCATGAACGCAGGTTTCGATTTCCGTCAGCGCTTGCCGGAAAACCTGCCGGACGCATGGCGCGCGCTGGATCGCAGCGTCGCGCGTTGGGTGCTCGCGCATGGTGGCGATGCGATGCTGGCGCGTCTTGCCGGTTGGGCGAGTTTTTCCGACGGACAAGGCGATGGCGCCTTGATGCTCGATGCCATGCACGCCGCACGCCTCGGCATTGATGATTCCGCCGCGCTGCTCGGCGCCGTGACAGCCCTGGTCGATGATTCGGAAAACCGCTGGGTAGCGACTTCGGACATGGCGCAGGCGCAAGCCAATGCACCCTTCGTGCTCGATGGCGAGGCGTTCTATCTGCGCCGCAACTTCCTCGATGAAATCGCTGTCGCGCAGGCTTTGCGTGCGCGCCTCGATGCCGAGCTGCACGCCGGCACACTGGATGATGCCGCGCTCGATCTGCTGTTCCAGCACCGCGCTGCACCCGAGGAAATCCCGCAGCGCAATGCCGTGCGAGCCGCGCTCGGGCGCCGCCTGTTCGTGCTCACCGGCGGCCCCGGCAGCGGCAAAACCACCACGGTGTTGCGCCTTCTGATGGCGCAGATCGCCACATTCAGCGCTGGCCATGGTCATGCACCGGTGCTGCGGCTGGCGGCACCCACCGGCAAGGCCGCACAGCGCCTGGCGCAATCGCTGCGCGAGGGTGCGGCGCGATTCGACGCCTTGCCCGATGATTGGCAGGCCGCCCTCGACCACGCCCTGGCTGCCGAAACCGGCACCCTGCATCGCCTGCTCGGCGAGCGCATGCACGGCCAACGCGATGGGCAACGCCTTCCGGCCGATATCGTGCTGGTGGACGAGGCTTCGATGATCGATCTCGGCTTGCTGCGCAGGTTGCTTGATGCGCTGCGCGACGATGCCACGCTGGTGCTGGTGGGCGATGCCGACCAGCTTGCGCCGGTAGGCATCGGCACGGCACTGGCCGACCTGGTCAGCGCGCTCGATGGCGATGCCGCCTTGGCACGACTGCAACACAGCTTCCGTTCCGACCGCATGCTGGTGGCGATCAACGAGGCGGTGCGGCGCGGCGATGATGCGGGATTTTCCGACGCATTTGCCGCAGCCGCCGAGCGTGCCACGCATCATCGCTTGCCCGACGTGCACGCGCTGACACGGCGTTTGACGCGCTGGAGCACCACGCTGGGCGATGTGCTGCAACACGCCGGTGCGTTCCAAGCCCATGCCGAAAGTGATGTGCCGGCCTTGCAACAGGCACTGGACGTCACATCGCGTCAGCAACTCCTGTGCGCCCTGCGCGATGGCGTGTTCGGCGCGATCGAGGCCAACATCCGCATCGAACGCCAATTGCATCGCCATCCCGCGCTTGCCGGCTGGGCCGAGCGTCTCTGGTATCCGGGCCGCCTCGTCATCGTCGTCCGAAATGATTACAGCGCCGGTCTTTTCAACGGCGATGTCGGCATCTGCCTGCGTCTCATCGATGCACAAGGGCGCGAGCGCCTTGCCGTGGTGTTTCCCGCTGCACCCGATGGCGACGGGCTGCCGCGCTGTTTCGATCCCGACAGCCTGCCCGCGCACGAGCCCGCCTTTGCCCTCACCGTGCACAAGAGCCAGGGTTCCGAATACCAGCGCGTCGCCGTGCTGTTGCCGCCGCTGGAAGCGCATCCACTACTCGCCCGCCAGATGCTCTACACCGCCCTTTCGCGCGCCCGTGATGCCGTTGAATTGTGGGCCGAGCCTGCTGCCATCACCGCATGCCTGCGCACGACGCTGGGGCGGATGGGGAAGCTGGCACGCCGGCTGAGCGCCTCAACCGGCGGGTAATCGATCAATCCAGCAACAGGAACACGGCGTAGATCTTGTCTTCGAAGTGCTGGTAGCCGGCGTGGAAGGATTCGGCATTCACGCCGGTGATGCGCGAACCAGTCACTTCAATCCGATCCAGCGAGTATCCGCCACCTCGGTGGGCTTGCCATTGCCATCGCGATGGCCAGTTTCCTTCCTGAATGCCGTAATCAAATTGCGGGGCGACATCGGAAACGCTGTACAGCGCGCCGAGTTTCGCACCGTAAGCCTCGGCGATGGTGCGGGCCTTATTGCGTGAAGATTCGATCGCTTTCTGGCGGAGGGCCTTGCGCAGTTCGATTTCTGTGGAAACGTGGGTCGTCACGCTGGAAATCTGGACGGCCTCGGAGGTTTCGGTGGCGGCAAGAAAACGCTCCAGCATCTCGCGCTCGGGAAAGCGCGCCTGGATGTTGCGCGATACCTTGCTGCCGATGAACACTTGGCGTTCGCTTGCTTTGTCCCATCGGCTTTCATTGCTGATGCTCAGCGAGGTGGCGGAGATTTCCGCCTCCGGCACGCCGCTGTCGCGCAACTGCTTGAACAACGTCTGCATGTGGCCCTCGACCTTGCTGCGCGCGATGCCTGCGTCCAAATCGGTTTCACTCACGACGATGTCGATGCCGAAACGATCCGGGATGGCGCGAGCCTGTGCGTCGCCATAGACAAGGATGTGGCGCGCCTGCGGCAGTGCGTTGAGCTGCGCCTGCGCCGGTAACACGGCGGAAAATGCCAGCAGCAGGGCGAGGAATGATCGTTGCATGGTGGTTTCTCGTGTGGGTCGGGAGAGGTTTTACGCTCGCTTCACCGCGTGCTGCAACCATGCGGATACTCGCGGCGGCATGGCGATATGAGATTCCGGTGCGCTGGCGGAAAAGAAAAGGCGCGACCATCGCTGGCCGCGCCTTTTCTCATCCCGGAAGAGGCGGGATTACTTGGCTGCCATCAAGGCCAGCGTGGTGTCGAGCATGCGGTTGGAGAAGCCCCATTCGTTGTCGTACCAGCTCAGCACTTTCACCAAGGTGCCGTCGAGCACGCGGGTCTGGGTGCTGTCGTAAGTGGAGCTGCGCGGGTCGTGGTTGAAGTCGATCGAGACCAGCGGTTCGCTGTTGAAACCGAGGATGCCCTTGAGCGCGCCTTCGCTGGCGGCCTTCACGGCAGCATCGATCTCTTCCTTGCTGGTGGCGCGCTTGGCGGTGAAGGTGAGGTCGACCACCGAGACGTTGATCGTCGGCACGCGCATGGCGAAACCGTCGAGCTTGCCGGCAAGCTCCGGCAGCACCAGACCCACGGCCTTGGCAGCGCCGGTGCTGGTGGGGATCTGGCTCATCGTGGCCGCACGGGCGCGGCGAAGGTCGGAATGGTAGACGTCGGTCAGCACCTGATCGTTGGTGTAGGCGTGGATCGTGGTCATCAGGCCGTGCTCGATGCCGATGGTGTCGTTGAGCACCTTGGCCAGCGGTGCCAGGCAGTTGGTGGTGCAGCTGGCGTTGGAAATGACGGTGTCACTGGCTTTCAACACGTCATGGTTGACGCCGTAGACCACGGTGGCGTCGACGTCGCTGCCGCCGGGTGCGGAGATGATGACCTTCTTGGCGCCAGCGGTGAGATGCGCGCCGGCCTTGGCCTTGGTGGTGAAAAGGCCGGTGCATTCGAGCACCACGTCCACGCCGAGTTCGCCCCAGGGCAGCTTGGCCGGATCACGCTCGGCGCAGACCTTGATGCGATCGCCATTGACGATCAGATCGCCGCCGTCCACCGCCACGGTGCCGGGGAAGCGACCATGCGCGGTGTCGTGGCGAGTCAGGTGCGCGTTGGTGTTGGCATCGCCCAAGTCGTTGATCGCGACGATCTGGATTTCGTGGGTGCGATTGGCTTCGTACAGCGCACGCAGGATGTTGCGGCCGATGCGGCCATAGCCGTTGATCGCGACCTTGATTGCCATGACGGGGTTACTCCGGGAAAAAGGGATGGGGGCGCGCCATCGGGAACAGCGCGCCCGCCATTTTAGCCCGGGCCTTGCCCGATTACCTCCCGGGCCTCAGCGCTTGGTGCGCGAGAGCGTGATGATGGCCACACCGGCGAGAATCACGCCCATGGCGGCCAGTTCGTGCCGAGTGAAGGTTTCGCTGGCCAGAAGCACGCCGAACAGCACCGCGATCGGCGGATTGACGTAGGCATAGCTGGTGGCCAGCGCCGGCCGCACGTGGTGCAGCAGCCAGATGTAGGCAGTGAAGCCGATGATGGAGCCGAAGGTGATCAGGTAGCCGACCGCCAGCGTGGCACTGAGGGGCGGCAATTCCGTCATGCGTTCGCCGGTGGCCACCGCCGCGGCGAACATCCAGACGCCGCCGGTGAGCATTTGTCCTGCGGCCGACATGAAGGGCATGGGCAGGTCGCGGCCGCGGCTCCAGATCGAGCCCCACGCCCACGCCACCGGCGCGATCAGCAGCGCGATCATGCCGGTGGGTGTGGCGGCAAGATCGGTTCCGGCATTGAGCCACAGCACGCCGACGAAGCCGACCGCCAGCCCTAGCCATTCGTTGCGGCGCGGCCGTTCGCCGCGCAGAAAGGCGAACAGTGCCGCCCACAGCGGCATCGAAGCCACGGCCACGGCCGCCATGCCGGAGGACACTTCTTGCTCGGCCACGTTCACTAGGCCGTTGCTGAGCAGCACCATGAAGATCGACAGCCACCACAACTGTTTCCACTGGCTGCGCGTGGGCGCAGGCACGCCGCGCCAGCGCAGGAAGCCGTACATCAAGGCGCCGGCCAGCGTCATGCGGATCGCGCCGAGCAGGAACGGCGGATAGCCTTCCAGTGCGTAACGGATGCCCAGATAGGTGGAGCCCCAGAGCACGTAAACCGAAGTCAATGCCAGCGCGATGGCCCACAGGCGGGGCGGGGCGGATGACGGAGCGGAGGACATGCGGGTGTTCCAGTGGCGGGATGATGGGAAAAGCCCCGCCACAACAGGTGCGTGGGGCAGCAAACAACGCGGTTTCATCCTTCACTTCCTGCGCGAACGCCGTCGCGCTGGGCGACGGCGTGGCAAGTGCAGGACAAAGCTGTGGGCGGAGCGAAACGACGGGATTCTGCGGCAAAGGGGCGCCGCGCCCGCGCCAATCCCTCGCCCATAAGGGAAAGGGATTGCAGAGGAGGATTACCGGGCGCGTTCGGGCGTCGTTGTCGGCGCAACGGTTGCGGCTGGCAATACCTGCGATGCCAGTGCGCGATCGGCCTTCAGCAAGTCGATGGCATCGGCCAGGATGTGGGCCGCTTCGCGCGCCAGCACGTCCGGGCCTTCCTCTTTTTCCTTTTTCTCGCGTGCGGCATCGGCCACCACATCGCGTTCGTCCGCTTGCAGGCCGTCATCGTTGGACGCTTCTTCATCGGCATCGGCCAGACCCTTGGCCTTGCGGATTTCTTCGCGTGCCTTGCGGCGGGCTTCATTGCGGTCGCGCTCGGCGCGGCGCGTGGCCTCGTTCAAAGAGACCGATTTGTCGGCGCGCTGGCGACGGTACTCGGCCACGTCTTCGGCCCACCAGATGAATTCCTGATCGGCCTTGGCACGTGTTTCGTGGCGGGCTTCCAGCAGCGGCAGCAGCGGCTTGAAGTTGGCCTGCACGGCGTAATCGAGCGCATCCACGCGCGTCCACGGCAGGGCATTGTCGTAGCTGCTCTCGCCGTAATCTTCTGCATCCAGCGTCACCGGGAAAGCGATGTCCGGCGTGACGCCGCGGTGCTGGGTCGAACCGCCTTCGACACGGAAGAACTGCGCCACGGTGACCTTGAGTTGGCCGAAGCCCGGCTGTTCGCCGCGCACGAACATGTCCAGATCCACCAGATTCTGCACCGTGCCCTTGCCGAAGGTCGGCTCGCCGATCACCAGGCCACGGCCATAGTCCTGGATCGCGCCGGCAAAGATTTCCGAGGCCGATGCTGAGGCGCGGTTCACCATCACCGCGAGCGGGCCATCCCATGCCGTGCCGGCGACGGTGTCGCGTTGCGCATCCACGCGTCCGCGAGCGTCGCGCACCTGCACCACCGGGCCCTTGTCGATGAAAAGGCCGGTCAGTTCGACCGCTTCGGTGAGCGAGCCGCCGCCATTGTTGCGCAGGTCGATGACGATGCCGTCGACCTTGTCCTGCTTGAGTTCTTCCAGCAGCTTGGCGACGTCGCGCGTGGCCGAACGGTAATCCGGCTCGTCGCGGCGACGGCCATCGAAGTCCTGATAGAACGTGGGCAGGTCGATAACCCCGATGCGATGTGCGGTTTCGCCCTCGCCCACTTCGATCACGGACTTCTTGGCAGCCTGCTCTTCCAGCTTCACCTTCTCGCGGGTCAGCGTCACGACGCGGTGTTCGCCGTCCGGGCCGGCATCGGCCGGCAGTACGTCGAGCCGGACTTGTGTGTTGCGCGCACCGCGAATGAGTTCCACCACGTCGTCGATGCGCCAGCCCACCACGTCCACCATCGGGCCTTCGGTGCCCTGGCCGACGGCGTAGATGCGGTCGCCCACCTTCATCTGGCCGGACAATCCGGCCGGGCCGCCCGGCACGATGGAACGGATCACCGTTACTTCTTCATCGTTGATCTGCAAGACCGCGCCGATGCCTTCGAGCGACAGCCGCATCGACATGTTGAAGTTCTCGGTGGTGCGCGGATTCATGTAGCTGGTGTGCGGTTCGATGGCGCCGGTGTAGGCGTTCATGAACGTCTGGAACACGTCATCGCCGCGAATGGCACGGGCACGTGATTCGTAGTTGGCGTAGCGCTTGTCCAGCGTCTCCCGGATGGCATCCATCTCGCGGCCGGCCAGTTTCAGGCGCAGCACGTCGTTCTTGACCCGCTTGCGCCACAGTGCGTCCAGCGCATCGCTGCTGTCGGCGAACGGCGCGTTCTTGCGGTCGAAATCCCAGGTTTCGTCACCGGAAAAATCGATGTCGCTCTTGAGGAACTCGCGCGCAAAGCGGGTGCGGTCGGCCACGCGCTGCACGTAGATGTTGAACATGTCGAAGGCCGGCTGGATCTGGCGCTCGCGCAGGGCATCGTCGAACCTGGTGCGCAGCGATGCGAAACCGGCCACGTCGGAGGCGAGCAGGAACATGCGGTCGCGATCCAGTGCTTCCAGATAGCGGTCGTAGATGCGTTCGGAAAGCGCGTCGTCCAGCGGCAGCGGGTGGTAGTGGTAGCGGCTGTTGCTGAGCAACTGCGTCACCAGCGTCGATACATCCGTCTGCGTGGAAGTCGGCGCCAGCGTTACCTGTGCGGTCGGCACGGGGCGCGCCAACGCTCCGCCGGCGAAGGCGAAGGCAAGTCCGAGGGCGATCAAGGAGCGCGATGCGAGCATGGGGAGTCTCAGGGGAAAGGAGGAGTCGGCCTTCCTTGCGGGGCGGCCGATGGTGCGGCGTTGCCAGCCTGCCAACTGACAGGCGCCGGAGCAAGCGCCAGAATGAACGGGAGATGGGGGCGCCGTCGCGTATCAAAAGTCCCGGCACGGTGTTTTTTTTGCCGATCGGCGATGGCCGGCGACCTGTGCGCACAGCGCCGGATTCTGTGTCGGAAACCATTGTTTGGCTTGCGACAGGTTGCGCCTGCGGTAGGTGAAACCTAAAGTGCCCGGATGATGCGTGAAGGGGCAGGCGGTATGAAAGTGCTGGTGACCGGCGGGGGCGGATTCCTCGGCAAGGCGATCTGCGCCGGGCTGCTGGCGCGAGGTTGCGAGGTGCTGTCCTATTCTCGCGGCCAGTACCCGGAGCTGGCCACGATGGGTGTGCGCCAGCTGCGCGGCGATCTGGCCAGTTTCGATGATGTGAGCGCCGCCTGCGTGGATGTGGATGCCGTTTTCCACGTTGCCGCCAAGGCCGGTGCATGGGGCAGCTTCCACGAGTATTTCGATGCCAACGTGCGTGGCACCTGGAACGTGATCGCGGCCTGCCGCATGAACCGGGTTCGCACGCTGATCCATACCTCCACGCCCAGCGTCGCCCATCGCGGCACGCGCCCGGTGCTGGGCGGCAACGAAGAAACGGCGCCGCCGGCGGAGAGTTACAAAGCGTGGTATCCGGCCACCAAATGCGTGGCCGAAGAGCATGTGCTGGCCGCCAACGGCAGCACTTTGGCCACCGTGGCGCTGCGTCCGCGCCTGATCTGGGGGCCGGGCGATAATCATCTGCTGCCGCGCCTGGTCGAGCGCGCCCGCGCCGGCAAGCTCAAGTTCGTCGGCGACGGCCAGAACCTGGTCGATACCACTTACATCGACAACGCCGCCCAGGCGCATCTGGATGCCTTCGATGCGTTGCACGACAAGCCCGGCGCGGCCTGTGCCGGCAAGGCGTATTTCATTTCCAACGGCGAACCCAAGCCCATCGCCGACATCGTCAACAGCCTGCTGCGCGCCACCGGCGCCCCGACGGTGACGCAGCTCGTGCCGTTCCGCGCCGCCTATGCCGTCGGCACCGTGATGGAGGCGCTGTACGGGCTGTTGCCGCTCAAGGGCGAGCCGCTGATGACACGCTTCCTCGCCGAGCAGTTGTCGGTCCCGCACTACTACGACATCTCCGCCGCACGTCGCGATTTCGGCTACCAGCCTCGCATCAGCATCATCGAAGGGCTGCGCCAACTGGGTGCGTGGTGGCGCAAGCGCGAAGGCGGTTGAGGCCACGCGCGCCGCAAGCCGATACACTTCCGCGTTTCCGATCCTGCGGATGAGGCGATGAACGCCACTCCCTCCAAGGCCATGCCTTCGTTGATCAAGTCCACGCTCGGGCGCCTGCTCGGCGTGGCGCTGAACCGCGCCGTGGCGCTGGATCCTGCATTTCCCGCGCAATTGGCGACGCTGGAAGGCCGGCGTCTGGATTTCCACCTCACCGCGCCGCCGCTGGCTTTTGCGATGACGGTGCAGGCGGGACGTTTTTGCATCGGCCCGGTTTCCTCGGAGAGCGAGAGCGATCTGAGCCTTTCCGCCTCCCTCGGTGCGGTGCTGTCGCAGTTGCTGCCGGGGCGCGAGAACACCGCCACGGTCGGGCGCATGCGGATCAGCGGCGATGCCGAGCTGGCGCGCCAGTTGCAGCGGTTGATGCAGCGTTACGAGCCGGATATCGAAGGCCAGTTCGTCGCGGTGTTCGGCGACGTGCTGGGCGTGCAATTTGCGCGCGCGGTGAAGCGCGGGCTGGATACGCTGCGCGAGGGCGGCAAGGCATTGGCGCGCGATGGCGCGGAGTTCCTCACCGAAGAAAGTCGTGATCTGGTGCCGCGTGCGGAGCTGGAGGCCTTCTGCGACGACGTGGATGAACTGCGCGACGCCGTCGAGCGGCTGGAGCGGCGCATCCAACGGCATGGCATCGTCGCAAGCGCCTGAGTGTCGGCATGGTGACTCCGGCGGCTTTGGAAGTGCATCGCTTCACCGGTCCGGCGGTGCATCCGTATCTGGATGACCTTGCGCGCTTGCGCATGACGGTGTTCCGCGACTGGCCGTATCTTTACGAAGGCGATCCGAGTTACGAACGCGATTATCTGGCCGCCTATGCCGCCTCGCCGCGCAGCGTGTTCGTATTGGCGCTGGACAACGGACACGTGGTGGGCGCCGCCACCGGTATTCCGCTGGCCGAGGACGCGCCTGCGTTCCGATACCCTTTCCTGGAGCACGGCATCGACATTGCCAGCGTGTTCTATTTCGGCGAATCGGTGCTGCTGCACGGTTATCGCGGTCGTGGCATCGGCCATCGGTTCTTTGATCATCGCGAAGCACATGCACGCGAACTGGGCGGCTTCGCGCTCGCCGCATTCGCTGCGGTGGATCGGGACGACGACGACCCGCGCCGCCCTGCCGGGCATCGTGGCAACGAGGCGTTCTGGGCCAGGCGCGGCTATGTGCGGCAACCGGGCATGACCATGCAACTGGGTTGGAACGAACGCGAGCGCGGTGAAATCGCGCACCCACTGACCTTCTGGACCCGATCCTTGTGAAACTCTCCGTCGCCACGGCGAAATGGCCGATTGGCCGGCCGCACGATTTCGCCGCGTTCGCCGCGTGCGTGCGTGCGCAGGTGCAGCATGTTGCCGAAGCCGGTGCACATATCGCGGTATTGCCCGAATACCTTTCGCTGGAACTGGTCACCACGTTTGCGCCCGCGATCAGCGCCGACCTGCACGCCTCGCTCGCGGCCATCCAGCGCCACCGCGACCAGTGGCTGGCCTTTTTCACGACACTGGCACGCGACACGGGCATGTATCTGGTGGCCGGCACCTTCCTGCTCGACACAGGTCATGGCCGCTACCGCAACCGCGCCGACCTGTTCACGCCGCAGGGTGCGCATGGGTTCCAGGACAAGCTGCAACTGACCGCTTTCGAGAAGGCTGCGGGCGTCATCGAAGCAGGCGATGCACTCAAGGTGTTCGATCTGCACGGCGTGCGCACCGGCATTCCGGTTTGTTACGACAGCGAGTTTCCGCTGACGGTCCGCGCCCAGTGCGACGCCGGCGCACGCCTGTTGCTGGTGCCAAGCTGCACCGATACCGCCGCTGGGGCGACGCGCGTGCGCGTGGGTTGCATGGCGCGTGCGTTGGAGAACCGCTGCTTCGTCGCGCAGGCGGTGACCGCAGGTGAAGCACCGTGGAGCCCGGCACTGGATACCAACACCGGCGAAGCGACCATCTACGCGCCGATGGATGTCGATCTGCCGCCCGATGGGATTCTTGCGCAAACCCGGGGCGACGAGATCTGGGCGTTCGCGCATCTGGATTTTGCCGCGCTCGAAGCCAGCCGCGCCCATGCACAGGTCGCGGTGGATCGCGATTGGCCGGCACAACATCGCCCACAGATCGCCACCGCACGAATCGAACACATCTGAGGCCTTGCCAGGCGGCCGCTTTCGCACTGCTGAAAGCAGGCCCAGGGGCAGCATGAGACATGCATGGCGCAGCGAGGAGGGATGAGGTGGCATCGCCGCGAGGCGCATGCGCAGGAAGCAGGGGCGGTGAAAGGCTTTTCCGGTTCGATGTAGCCTGTGCCCTTTCTTCCGCTGCAAAGACTTGTCCAATGAGCACATCCGATTCCCCTGTCGACGCCATCCAATTGCAAACAGGCCCCGAGCCGACGTGGTCGGTGATCTGGCTGCATGGCCTGGGCGCGGATGGGCATGATTTCGAGCCGATCGTGCCGGAACTGGTGAAGCGGCATTGGCCGGCGATCCGCTTCGTGTTCCCGCATGCGCCGGTGCAGCCGGTGACGATCAATGGCGGCATGCGGATGCGGTCGTGGTACGACATCTACGGCTTTGAGCCGAGCACGCCGCAGGATGAGGCAGGCATCCGTGCCTCGGCCGCTTTCGTGGAGCGCCTGATTGCACGGGAGGTGGAACGCGGGATAGCGCCGGAACGGATCATTCTGGCCGGCTTCTCGCAAGGCGGTGTGATCGTGCTGACCGCCGGTCTGCGCCATGCGCAAAAGCTCGGTGGCATCGTGGCGCTGTCGACGTATCTGGCGCTGGGCGACAAGCTCGCTGCCGAAGCGGCGCCAGCCAATCGCGATGTGCCGATTTTCATGGCGCATGGCACGCAGGATCCGGTCATCGCATTGGCCCGCGCCGAGGCCAGTCGTGCGGCGCTGGAGCAGCTCGGTTATGCCGTGCAATGGCAGCGCTACGCGATGCCGCACTCGGTGTGCGCGGCGGAAATCGGCGATCTGGCGGCGTGGTTCGAGGCACGCTTGGGCCTGTAACACGGCCGTCTTGATCGTCGAGCGGCGGTCGCAGCGAAAGGTGATGGGAAGGGTTTGACGCGGCGTGCTTCGCGGTGCGCGGCGGGGCTGCTGTCACGCCACTGTCACGGGGCCTTCATATCGTGTGCGCTTCCCGTCGTGCCGGGCAGGCACGCATCACCATGCCGCGTGGGCCAGCGCGGGCGGGAACTCCCTCATCTCCCGCACGCATCGGTTCTCATGAAATCCGCACCTCTGACCATCGCGATCCTGGTCGCCCTGTTCCTGCGCCCAGCCTCCGCCGCGTTTGCACAGACGCCGCCCGAATCCACGCCTGTTCCCGAAGAACCCGCGACCGCGTTGTCGGAAGTCTCGGTCGAGGAAACCTATGTGCCCGAGGAAGGCGGGCAATTTGATGCAGTGCAGTTGCGGCGCGAATCGGCGCAATTGCTCGATGTGCTGTCCTCCGAGCAGATTTCCCGCGCCGGCGATTCGGATGCGGCCGTGGCACTGCGCCGCGTGACCGGCCTCAGTCTTGTCGATGACAAGTTCATCTACGTGCGCGGTCTGGGCGAGCGCTATTCATCCGTGCTGCTCAATGGCGCGCAGATTCCCAGCCCGGATCCGACCCGGCGCGTGGTGCCGATGGATCTTTTCCCGACCGGGCTTCTCTCCGGCATCGAGGTCAACAAGAGCTACAACCCATCGCTTCCCGGTGAATTCGGTGGCGGCACGGTGAACCTGAATACGCGCGGCGTGCCTGCGGCGCGCCTGTTCAAGCTGGATGTGGGGCTGGGTTATGCCGATGGCACCACCGGCAAGGACGGTTGGCGCTCGGCCAGCGGCGGGCGCGATTGGCTGGGTCGCGACGACGGCCTGCGTGCTCCGCCTTCCGGCGTGCTGGTGCGTCCGTTGCCGCCGCGCGGTTCAAGCGAGCTGGCTGCGCTCGGGCGCGAGGTGATGGCCAAGCCTTTCGGTGTCTCGCGCAAGCATGTCGGCCCGGACAGCAATGCCTCGCTGAGTGTCGGCGACGCCTTCGGTGACGAGGATCTGCGCGTGGGTTTCATCGGTGCGGCACGCTGGTCGCAAAGCTGGGATCTGCGCGATGAAGCGCGCGCCGAGTATCTGATTCGGGGCGATGGCGGCCTTGAGAAGAATCAGGATTACCTGCGCGAGCGCACGGAACGCAGCGTGGACAGCAGCCTGTTCTTCTCCACCGGCATCGACATCGGCCAGGCGCATCACATCGATGCCACCGTGATGCGCTTGGCTCAGACCTTGCAGCAGGATCGCGGCGATACCGGCCTGCGTACCCT
>JAEXRB010000121.1 GCA_023438325.1 Pseudomonadota bacterium
ATGCGCTTCCGCCCCAGCTACTTCCCTTTCACCGAGCCTTCGGCGGAAGTGGACATTGCATGGGATCGCGGGGATGGCAGCGCCCCCGGTTGGCTGGAAGTGCTCGGCTGCGGCATGGTTCATCCCAACGTGCTGCGCAACTGCGGGATCGATCCGGAACGCTACAGCGGCTTCGCCTTCGGGCTGGGCGTGGAGCGTTTTGCCATGTTGCGCTATGGCGTTTCGGACTTGCGCAGCTTCTTCGAAAACGACCTGCGCTTCCTCAAGCAGTTCGCTTGAGTGTTCTTGAAACGCCACTGCCGTATCGCGGTGGTGGCGTCGCCATCATCTTCGGAACCTCATCATGAAATTTCCTGAATCCTGGTTGCGCGAACACGTCGCCGTCGATGCCGATCGCGACACGCTGGCCGCCACCCTCACGGCCATCGGCCTGGAAGTGGAAGGCGTCGAAGACATCGGTGCGACACTGCCCGGCGTGGTGGTGGCGCAGATCGTGTCTTGCGAAAAGCACCCCGAGGCTGATCGCCTGCGTTTGTGTCAGGTATCGATCGGTGGCCAACAGACGGTGCAGATCGTCTGCGGCGCGCCGAATGCACGCGAAGGCCTGAAGGCGCCGCTGGCCACGGTTGGCGCGGAGCTGCCCGGTGGCCTGGCGATCAAGCCAGCCAAGCTGCGCGGCGTGGAGTCGTTCGGCATGCTGTGTTCGGCCAAGGAGCTGGGGATCGATGCCGATGCTTCCGGCTTGCTCGAATTGCCTGAAGATGCGCCGATTGGAACGGCAATTTCGGAATATCTCGGCTTGCCCGATGCCAGCTTCGAGTTGAAGCTCACGCCCAATCGGGCCGATTGCTTCTCCGTGCGCGGCGTGGCTTACGACGTGGCAGCAGCCCTGGGCAGCAGCGTCAATGCTTTCGAGATCGCGGCGGTGCCGCCATGCGTCGACGATGTCGTGCAGGTAGTGCTGGATGCTCCGGCGGATTGCCCGCGCTATTGCGGTCGCGTGATCCGCGGCGTGAATCCCGCCGCACCCTCGCCGTTGTGGTTGCGTCAGCGCCTGCAGCGCGCCGGATTGCGTCCGATCAGCCTGTTGGTGGACATCACCAACTACGTGATGCTCGAGCTCGGCCAGCCGATGCATGCGTTCGACCTGGCCACGCTGAACGGTGCGATTCACGTGCGTCGCGCACGCGATGGCGAGCGCCTGATGTTGCTGGACGAGCGCGAGGTCAAGCTTGATCCCGATTTCCTCGTGATCGCCGATGAGTCCCGCGCGTTGGCCGTGGCGGGAGTGATGGGCGGTTTCGACTCGCGTGTCACCGATGCGACGGTGGATGTGTTCCTCGAAAGTGCGTTCTTCGCACCCGAGGCCATCATCGGACGCTCGCGCACGCTCGGGTTGCATACCGATTCCTCGCAGCGCTTCGAGCGTGGCGTGGATCCTGAATTGCCGCGTCACGCGCTGGAGCGCGCCACCGCATTGGTGCTTGCCATCGGCGGCGGCCAGCCCGGACCGGTAGTGGAGGCAGTGGATGCACAGCGTTTCGTTGCCAAGTCGCCGGTGCGCTTGCGCGCAGCGCGACTTGCGCGCGTGCTGGGGATGGACGTGCCCGATGCAGAAGTCGAGCGCATTCTGCGCGCACTCGGCATGGGCGTTTCGGCAGATGCCGATGGCTGGCTCGTGGTGCCGCCGTCGCGTCGCTTCGACATCGCCATCGAGGAAGATCTGATCGAGGAAGTCGCGCGCATCCACGGTTACGACCGCGTGCCGCTGCATGCGCCGACCGGGCAGATCCAGCTTGCGCCGTTGCCTGAAACACAAGTGCCGCTGACTGCCTTCACCACGCAACTGGCGGCGCGTGACTACTTCGAGGCGATCAACTACGCCTTCCTTGATGCCGCCGTGCTCAAGACATGGGGTGCCGATGCCGATGCCGTGGCACTGACCAATCCGCTCTCGGCCGAATTGGGCGTGATGCGCACGGCACTCTTGCCCGGATTGGTGGAAGCGGTGCGCCGCAACCTCGCGCGCCAGCAGCCACGCGTGCGCCTGTTCGAAGCGGGCAGGGTGTTCCGCAAGGGCAAGGATGGCCCGGCTGAGGCCCTGCATCTGGCGGGCGTCGCCTGCGGTTCGGCGCGTGCCGAGCAATGGGGCGATCGCGCGTGCGAGGTCGATTTTTATGATGTACGCGGCGATCTGGAAGCGTTGCTGTCACTGCTCGGCGAGCACGCCGATGTCACCTTCACGCCAGCTCAATCACCGTGGCTGCATCCGGGCCGCAGTGCGCGGATCGAGCGTGGCGGGCAACTGCTGGGGCATCTCGGCCACCTGCATCCAGCCCTGTTGCATGCGCTCGACATCGGTCAGGAAGTGGTGGTGTTCGAACTGGATGTTGCCCGACTCGCTCAGCGGTCCGTACCGAGCGCGCGCGAGCTTTCGCGCTTCCCCTCCGTGCGCCGTGATCTGGCCGTGATCGTTGCCGAAAAGCTGCCGTGGAGCGCGCTCGAGACCAGTTTGAAGCGCTCGCTCGGGGCATTGCTGCGAGGCGTCGTGCCCTTCGATGTATACCAGGGCAAGGGCATGGAAATCGGGTTCAAGAGTGTCGCTATGGGCTTGATTTTGCAGGACGATTCACGCACCCTTGGAGAACAGGATATTGAGAAGGCCGTCGCGGCCGCGCTGGATGGTCTGGCGCAGGAATGCGGGGCATCGCTCAGGGGGATGTAATGGCATTGACCAAGGCCGATATGGCCGAACGCTTGTTCGAGGACGTAGGCCTCAACAAGCGCGAAGCCAAGGAATTCGTGGATGCGTTCTTCGATACGCTGCGGGAAGCGTTGGAAGGCGGACGTCAGGTGAAGTTGTCCGGCTTCGGCAACTTCGATCTGCGTCGCAAGAACCAGCGCCCCGGACGCAACCCCAAAACGGGCGAGGAAATTCCCATTTCCGCACGTACCGTCGTGACATTCCGGCCGGGTCAGAAACTCAAGGAGCGGGTGGAAGCGTATGCTGGACCCGGGCAGTAATCGCGAGCTTCCGCCGATTCCGGCCAAGCGCTATTTCACCATTGGTGAAGTCAGCGAGCTGTGCGACGTGAAGCCGCATGTCTTGCGCTATTGGGAAACCGAGTTCCCCAATCTGAAGCCGGTCAAGCGCCGTGGCAATCGGCGTTACTACCAGCGCCACGATGTGTTGACCATCCGCCAGATCCGCTCCCTGCTATACGATCAGGGATTCACCATCACCGGTGCGAGGCAGCGTCTGGAAGGTGAACAGGGCAAGGCCGAAGCCAGCATATCCACTCAGATCGTCCGCCAGGTGCGGATGGAGCTGGAAGAGGTGTTGCAACTGCTACGGCGTTGATTTCGCATGGCAGGGGCTGTGGCGGAGATGCCGACTCTGCTATGATGCGCAGCTCACCGCACAGCGGTGAGCACAGGATTCACCTTTTCGGGGTATAGCGCAGCCTGGTAGCGCACTTGTCTGGGGGACAAGTGGTCGTCGGTTCAAATCCGGCTACCCCGACCAAACAATTCGACGGTGGTACGAACAAGGTTTCGTGCCGCCGTTTTTGTTTGAGCGAAGCTAACGGCAGCGCACTGCCGGCGCTGGGCCATCGCGGCCCGGTACCTGCCCGAAGCGCGGGGTTTGTTCGTCCAGCGCCAGTGCGGTGAGTTTGCCGCCCCAGACGCAGCCGGGGTCGATGCCGAAGGTGCCGTTGGCGATGCTCAGCCCCAGTGTGGACCAGTGGCCGAACACGATGTTGGTTTCGCGGGCGACCTGGCCGGGGACGGAAAACCACGGATAGATGCCCGGTTTCTGTGTGCCGGGCGCGCCCTTGTCACTGAAGGCGATGGTGCCGCGCGGCGAGCAGAAGCGCAGGCGGGTGAAAACGTTGATGATCGCGCGCATCCGGTCGACCCCGTTCAGACGCGGATGGAAGGTGTCCGGCGTATTGCCGTACATCGCGCCCAGCAGTTTGGCGTACTGTTTTCCATGCAGGCGCTGGTGGACTTCGGCGGCGTAGCGTTCGGCTTGGGCAACACTCCAGCGTGGCGCCAGCCCGGCATGCACCATGGCCCAGCCGAGTTTGCGATCCACATGGATCAGCGGACGCTGACGAAGCCACTCGATGAGTTCGTCGCGGTCGGGTGCGAACAACACCTCGCGCAGATCGGGATTGACGCGGGCCTGGTCTTCCTCGCGCCGCATCGAAATCGCCAGCAGCGATAAATCGTGGTTGCCGAGTACGACTTCGCTGTGGATGTGGAGCGATTTCACCAGCCGCAGGGTTTGCAGCGATTGACCGCCACGGTTGACCAGGTCACCGCAGAACCACAGCTGGTCATGCGCCGGGTCGAAGCGGATGGCTTCGAGTAGGCGGGAGGTGGCGTCGTAGCAGCCTTGCAGGTCGCCGATGGCCCAGGTCGTCATCAGTGCAGGGTTCGCGGAATCGACAGGGTGAATTGCGGGATCGGGGATTCGAACTGGGTGCCGTCATCGGCCTGCCACAGGTAGCTGCCGCGCATGGTGCCGACGATGGTTTCCAGTACGGCGCCGGAGGTGTATTCGAAATCCTCCCCCGGGCGCAGGCGCGGTTGTTCGCCGATCACGCCCTCGCCGCGCACTTCTTCGATGCGGCCATTGGCATCGGTGATGATCCAGTGGCGTGCAAGCAGCTGCGCGGGCGCATCACCGCGATTTTCCAGTCGGATGGTGTAGGCGAACACGTAGCGGTTGTCGGCTGGCGCGGACTGCTCGTCGAGGTAGCGCGTGCGCACGTGTATGTCGATGACGGGGTGTGATGGTTCCATGCCGGCAAGTTTACAAAGGCACGGCAGGCGAACAAGCCTGTCGTGCACGATGTGCGTCATCCTGCGGCGACGAGATTGGCCAGTGCGATGAAACGTGCCACGTCGATGCGCTCGGCGCGGTCGGATGGATCGATGCCGGCGGCAATGATCTGCTCGGGCGTGCAGGCATTGCCCAATGCATTGCGCAGTGTTTTTCGCCGCTGGCCGAAGGCGGCTTTGACGATGCGCGAAAACGTGGCGTGATGATGGATGCCGACGTGCTCGGCCGGGCGGGGCACCAGCCGCACCACGGCCGAATCGACCTTCGGCGGCGGCCGGAATGCGCCGGGCGGCACGAGGAACAGCGACTGCACCTTGGCATAGGCCTGCAACATCACCGAAAGCCTGCCGTACACCTTGCTGCCCGGTTCGGCGGCCATGCGATCCACGACTTCCTTTTGCAACATGAAGTGCATGTCGGTGATGACGTCGGCATGTTCCAGCGCATGGAACAGGATAGGCGAGGAAATGTTGTAGGGCAGGTTGCCGACCAGGCGAATGGGCGCAGGGCCGGCAAGTTCGGTCAGATCGACGGTGAGTACGTCGGCATGCACGATGCGCAGCGGTGCGACGGTGGTGCCGATGTGCTCCAGTCCCGCGATCAGGTCGCGGTCGAACTCGATCACGCTCAATGCCGGCGAGGGCGGTGCATCGCCGGAAACGGCGAGGATGCGGCGCAGCAGCGGCAGCGTCAGCGCGCCTTGGCCGGGGCCGATTTCCACGATGCGTTCGCCGGGCTTCGGATCAATGGCGCGGACGATTTTCTCGATGATGCTGGCCTCGTGCAGGAAGTGCTGGCCGAGCTGTTTTTTGGTGGCGTACCCTCCATGGTCGCCACCCTCCGGGCCATCGCTGCGCAATGTCGGAAAACGCTCCTGGCGTTTTTTTGTCTGGTAACGGGCGTCGTTCATGGGATCAGGCTAGAAGTCGGGGTGCAAGCGCAGCACGGCGCATGACAAATTGGTTGGCGCGCTGTGCCGCCAGAATGAGGCTGGAGGCATCTGCTGCCCCGCGCCCGGCCAGTTCCAGTGCGGTGCCGTGATCCACGGCCACGCGCACGTAGGGCAGGCCGAGGGTGATGTTCACGGCATCCTCGAAGCCGGCGTGCTTGAGCACGGGCAGGCCCTGGTCGTGGTACATCGCCAGCACGGCGTCGAAGCCGGCGAGCTTGCCGGGCAGGAAAGCAGTGTCGGCCGGCAACGGGCCGATCAGGTTCATGCCGCACGCGCGCAGGCGTTCGAGCGTCGGTGCGATGACGTCGATTTCCTCGTGTCCCAGGTGACCGGCCTCGCCGGCGTGCGGATTCAGGCCAAGAACTGCGATGCACGGTGCAGCAATGCCGAAGTCAGCCAGCAGGGCGGCGTGCAGGATTTCGATGGTTTCGACAAGCGAAGCCTGAGTGATGGCGTCGGGCACGGCACGCAATGGCAGGTGCGTGGTTGCCAGGGCCACACGCAGGCGCGCGGAGGCCAGCATCATCACCACCGCGCAGCGGGCTTGGTGCGCCAGTAGTTCGGTCGTGCCGGTGTAGGCGATGCCGGCATCGTTCAACACACCCTTGTGCACCGGGCCGGTGACGAGGCCGGCGAGGTGGCCGCTTCCGGCCAATCGTGCGGCTTCCAGCAGGCTTTCGTGCACGTATGCGGCATTGCGAGGGTCGAGTGTGCCGAAGCGACTGGGCACGGCGCGCCGGCGATGTTGCAGGCGCAATTGGCCGGGTGCGGCATGGGGGGAATCGGCTGGCAGCAGTTCGAGTGGCAGGTCGATGGCGTGCGCGGCTTCGAGCAGCAGTTCGCCATCGCAGATGGCCAGCAAGGCGCTGGCGTGCTGCGTCTGGGCCAGACGCACGCAAAGTTCCGGCCCGCTGCCAGCCGGTTCGCCGGGAATCAGGCCGAGCAATGCGGGCGAGGAACCGGTCATGTCATCAAGATGCAGGCCACGGCGCGGTGGCCTGGCGAATCAGGAGCTGCTGCCGAGGCGTTCGTCCACGTAGGACTCGTCACGCAACTGGCGCAGGAAACGATCGAACTCCTCGTCGGCCTTGCGTCGCACGATGGTTTCGCGCATGCGGTTGCGCTGGGCTTCCTGGGTGATGTCCTGTTCACGGCTTTCGATTCGCTGGATCAGGTGCCAGCCGACATCGCTCTGGAAGGGTTCGGAAACCTGTCCGTCCGCCAATCCGGTGAGTACGTTGGCCACCGCCGGGCCCCAGGC
This sequence comes from Pseudomonadota bacterium, assembly GCA_023438325.1. Taxonomy (GTDB): domain Bacteria; phylum Pseudomonadota; class Gammaproteobacteria; order Xanthomonadales; family Xanthomonadaceae; genus Denitratimonas. The sequence continues at coordinate 7,066 of JAEXRB010000121.1, forward strand.
GTTGAGCGGAAACCAGCCCATGTCGCCGCCCTGAGAGCGGGTGATCTGGTCGTCCGAGGCTTCGCGTGCGACAGCGGCGAACTCCTCGCCCCCCTGAATGCGGGCAAGCAGGGCGTCGATCTTGCTGCGTGCCTGTTCACGCGTGACCAGGTCGGTGGCGCGGACCATGATGCTGCGGGCGCGATATTCGGTGAGTGTTTCCACGCCTTGTTCGCGTGTATCGATGAGGTGGATCAGGCTGAAACCGCTGGGGCCGCGCAGCGGTTGCGAGATGTCGCCCTTCTGCATCGACGACAGTACGTTGGTGAACAGCGGCGGGATTTCGTCTGCTTCACGCCAGCCCATGTCGCCGCCTTCCAGTGCGGTCTGGTGATCTGAGTAACGCATCGCAGCGGCGGCAAAGTCCATTTCTCCGCGTGTGATCAGGCTTCGGATGCCTTCGATCTTGGTGCGTGCAGTTTCGATTTGCTCGGGCGAGGCGCCGTCCGGCATGGACACGAGCAGGTAACCCAGGTGGATCTGGTTCTGGTCGCCGCGTGCGGCAAGGGCATTGTCGATTTCGCTTTCGCTGACGGTGACGCGGCTCTGCACGAAGTTCTGCTGCAGGCGCGAGACGATGAGCTCGTCGCGGAGCTGCTGGCGGAAGTCCTGATAATTCATGCCGTCGCGCGCGAGTTGTGCCCGCATCTGGTCGGGCGTGACGCCCTGCTGCTGGGCGATGCGCGATACGGTCTGGTCCAGCTCGATGTCGCCCACGCGCAGCCCCATGTCCTCGGCGCGCTGAAGTTGCAGGCGCATCATCACCAGACGTTCGAGCACCTGCTTTTCCAGCACGTTGGGTGGTGGCAATTGGTCGGTGCGGTCGGCCAGGCGCAGGCGGATGTTGTGCACGGCCTGGTCCAGCTCCGAGCGCAGGATCACGTCTTCTTCGACCACCGCCACGATGCTGTCGATCGGCGTGGTGTGCAAGGCCTGGGCCAGGGTGATGGGCGATGCGCCCAGAAGCAGGGCAAGGGCGATGAGGCGTGCGGGGAGTCGGATCATGGCGTCGGGAAATGTGGCGGAACTGCGAACGGAAGGTTCGGCGGGAGCGGTGCGAGAGGCTCTGGAGAGGGCCAGTCCAAGTTCTTCGGCCTGCCGGCCTGCTTTTGCAGGCGCGTTGATTTCGGCAGGGGCGGACTTGCTCGCAGTCGCTTGTTAAGGCGTGTAGCCGAGAATAGCACGCTCGACCAGTTCGCCGGACTTGCGGCCAAGCGTGGACAGGCCTTTCAGTTCAAGTTCGATGTAAAGGCTGGTGTTGCGTTCGCTCTCCACATTGCGCACGTAGCGTCGCGCCAGAATGCGTGTGGCCAGGCAGCAGTTTTCCCATTCCACGCCGGCAAAGGCTTCCAGCGTGCTGTCGTCCAGCAGGGAATAGTTCCAGCGGCCGACGAGGCGCCATTGTTCGTTCAGCGGGATCAGGGCGGAAGCATCGAACTGCTCCAGCGTCACTCGATCGGCGCTGCCGGTGTGGCCGTCACGGCGGAAGCGGTAAGCGAAATTGACGACGCCGGCATCGCTCCAGCGGTATTGGGCGCGCAGGGTGGAAAGGTCGGAAACCTCGCGATGCGGATCCCATTGCTGGCTCAGGCCCACGCTCCAGCGATCGTCCAGCATGAGCTCGGCATCGGCGACATAGGCCGAACCGGAGCGGTCCACTGCCGCAACCCCCGGCATCTGCACGCGCTGCTCCCGGAAATAACGGATCTGCCCGAGGCTGGCCGAAAGCCGTTCTCGCCCGCTGTCTTCCTCGAACAGGCGGGTGGTCATCGCCACCGTGGCCTGATTGGCGTCGGATTGGCGATCGGCGCCGGCAAAGCGGTTGGAGCGGAACAACTGGCCCCAGCTGAAACCCAGTTCCTGCGAGTCGAATATCGGCAGGTCGCTCTGGTCGCGGTAAGGCACGTTCAGGTAGTGGATGCGTGGTTCCAGCGTCTGGAGCAGCGGGGTATCGAACCCGTTCACCGGGCGCTCGAACACCAGCCCGCCATCCACGCTCAAGATGGGCGTGGTGCGTGAGGGCGAGGCATCCGCGTAGTCGGTGCGGTATTGGCTGTCGAGTTGATACTGGGTATGGCGCACGCCCAGCTCCGAACGCAGGAAGCCTGCGGCGCGTTCGTAACGCCAGGCCAGATACGGGTGCAGATCCACGCGTGTTGCGCCGGGCCGCTGGCTGTGTTCGAACACCACGCCTTCGCTGCGCAGGCCGGTGGCAAGGCTTCCGGCAATCGGCATTTCCCAGGTGAACAGGGCGCGCGGCAGGCGGCGGAAGGGTTCGGCGCTGTCGGGAATGTACGGGTCGGCGATGGTCCACTCCTGCACCGCCACGCTCGCGTTCCAGTATCTGCCCCGACCCAGCAGGGTGGCATGGCTTTCCAGCAGGCTGGTGGCTGCCATCGAGAGCGAATCGCCGAAATCTTCGAAATAGCGGTCGTCGGAGATGTGGTTGAGGTTGGAGACGAACTGCCATGTCTGGCTGAGCTGGCCGCGATGCTCCCAGGTGAAAGTGCCGCGATCTGATCCGGTTTGGTCGTCGTTGGGCAGCCAGGCCCCGTAGAGCTCGCCGCTGTGGTTTTCGGTGAGGTAGCGGAATTGCGCGCCCAGCATCGCGCCGCGCTTGGTCATCAGGCGCGGGATCAGGGTGGCGTCGTAGTTGGGGGCCAGATTCAGGTAGTACGGTGCGGCGACATCGACGCCACGCGAGCGCGAGACACCGAGCGAGGGGAACAAGAAGCCGCTTTTGCGACGGTCATCGATGGGGAAGCTCGCCACCGGCAGATACAGCAGGGGCACGCCGCCCAGGCGCAGCGTAGCGTGGCGTGCGGTGGCGGTGCCTTCGGCTTGGTCGATGTCCAATTGCTCGGCTCGGATCATCCACTGCCGATTGCCTGGGTCGCAGGTGGTGTAGAACACGCCGTCGAGCTGGCTCGAATCACCTTCGTTGATGGCATGCAGTGCCTCTCCGTTGCCGCGCATGCGCAGCAATTGGTAACGCAGCGAGTGGAGTTCGGCGCGGTCCTTTTCCAGCTCGCCGTGGGCGCGCTCGGCTTCCATCAGCATGCCGCTGTCCTGATACTGCACGCCGCCCTCGGCGCTCCAGGCCTCGCGCTCGGGGTCGTAGCGCATCAGTGCCGCTGCCACGCGCTGGTCGGCACGCAGGATTTCCACGTCGCCGCTGAGCACGTAGTCGCGCTGGTCGTGGATGTCGAAGCTTTCCGCATGCAGCGCGGTTTCGGCGTTTTCACGATCGCTGGCAAGGCCCAGGTTCGGGCGATAGAACTCGTACAGCGCGTTGGGGCGACACAAGACCCATTCGGCGGGATCGTATTCGGTGCGCGAGGCAGCGCCAGCCTGCGGCGCGGCGAAGCCGGCGAACAGCGCGGCGGCAAGCGAGAGGGCGATTCGGGTGCGGGGCACGAGGGAGCGTCCAGCCAAAACGGCTGCCAGCTTGCCTAAACCTTCGCGTGGCGGCAATGCGCAGCGCGTGCCAACGGATATTGAATGCGGTACGGGCTTCAGCTTGTTGCACTGCAACCGAAAGCGTACAATTTTTGTCCTCATTTGATTCGGGCGAGATGCCCAGACACTTCGTTTCCGCTGGAGCCGCCATGTTGCGCGTCACGCGCCTCACCGATTACGCCACCTTGCTGATGACCCTGCTGGCCGCCGCGCCCAGCACGGTGCACAGCGCGGCAGCGTTGGCCGAGCGCACGCATCTGGAACTGACCACGGTCAGCAAGGTGCTCAAGGCGCTGGCCCAGGCTGGCCTGGTGGAAGGCCTGCGCGGGGTGAACGGCGGCTATCGCGTGGCACGTGCACCTGTGGCGATCAGTTTGTTCGAGATCGTCGAGGCCATCGAAGGCCCGCTGGAAATGACCGAGTGCAGCGGCGACCACTCGCGTTGCGAACATGAATCCCATTGCGGCGTCGCTCCGCATTGGCGGCAGGTCAACGACATCATCGCCGATACCCTGCGCGGCATGAGTCTGGCGCAGATGCTCGATCCGCCTGTCGCACCGTCCGACCGCCGCCGCATCGACCTGCGACTGGCGACATGAACCCCGAGGCAGCCATGGCAACCGAACGACAAGACATCGAACAGGCACTCGCCCGCCGCTACGAGGCCGGCTTCGTCACTCAAATCGAATCCGACGCGCTGCCGCCGGGCCTGGATGAAGGCACCGTCCGTGCCATTTCCATGCGCAAGGAAGAGCCGGAGTGGATGACGCAGTGGCGGCTTGCGGCTTATCGCCACTGGCTGACGATGCCGGTGCCGTCCTGGGCCAAACTCAAGATTGCACCCATCGACTTCCAGGCCATCAGCTACTTTTCCGCGCCCAAGGGGCCGAAGTACGCCTCGCTGGACGATGTGCCCAAGGAACTGCTGGATACCTACGACAAGCTCGGCGTGCCGCTGCACGAACGCGCGCGACTGGCGGGCGTGGCGGTGGACGCGGTATTTGATTCGGTTTCGGTGGGCACCACCTTCCGCAAGGAACTGGCAGAAAAAGGCATCATCTTCTGCTCGATGAGCGAGGCCATTCGCGAACATCCCGAATTGGTCAAGCAATATCTGGGCTCGGTGGTGCCGGTGGGCGACAACTATTTTGCCGCACTCAATTCGGCGGTGTTCTCCGATGGCAGCTTCGTGTTCGTGCCGGCCGGGGTGCGCTGTCCGATGGAGCTGTCCACGTACTTCCGCATCACCGCGCGTGACACAGGCCAGTTCGAGCGCACGCTCATCATCTGCGAGGAGCGTGCGCAGGTGTCGTATCTGGAAGGCTGCACCGCACCGATGCGCGATGAAAACCAGCTGCACGCCGCAGTGGTGGAGCTGGTTGCGCTGGAAGATGCCAGCATCAAGTACAGCACGGTGCAGAAC
>JAEXRB010000147.1 GCA_023438325.1 Pseudomonadota bacterium
CACCTCGACCTGGGTGCCGCGATCTTCGCCATCGAGGCGGTAGACGAACGCGCGCTGGTCCACTTGCACCAGGGCGATTTCCGGGATCATCAGTGTCGAACGCGATGGTTCCAGCAGCCGCACCGAGAGCAGCATGCCCGGACGCAGCAGTGTTTCCGGGTTGGCCAGTTCGGCGCGAACCGTGACCGCGCGCGTCAGGGGATCCACGCGTGAACCGACCGCCGTTACCTTGCCCTCGAATTCGCGATCGCGGAACGCTTCGCTGCGTGCGCGGATGACCTGGCCTGCGGCTATGCGGCCGAAATAGGCTTCGGGCACCGGGAAATCCAGTTTGATGGTGCGGATGTCATCGAGCGTGGCGATGGCCGTGCCCGGCGTCACCAAGGCGCCGGGGCTGACGCGACGGAAACCCAGCACACCGGCGAACGGTGCGGTGATGATGCGATCCGCCAGCGCGGCACGAATCGCATCGGCGCGCGCACGTGCGGCATCGCGCACGGAAAGCTGTGTATCCAGTTGACTGCGCGGGATCGTGCCCTGCTTCACCAGTTCGGCCAGACGCTCGTACTGCTGGCGTGCCTCCACGAAGGTGGCCTGTGCGGCTTCCAGCTGCGCTACTTCGGCGCGCCCGGAAAGATCGACCAGCACCGCACCGGCTTCGACGAAATCGCCGTCCTGGAAGTTGACCCGTGTCACGGTCTCGGTGACTTTCGCCGTCAGCGTCACCGATTCATTCGCCTGTGCGGTTCCGAGCGCCTGGATCTCGTCTTGCCAAGTCACCTGAGCCACTTCAGCGGCCGTGACCAACGGAGGCTTGGGGCCCGAAGCCGAAGGCGCGGGGCCACTCTTGCCGCAACCGATCAGCGTGGCGGACAAAACAAGAGCCAGGGACAGGGCGCGAAGCGGATGGCGCATGCGGACTTCCTTTGTGGAACGGGCCGGGAAAGAGGGACAGGAACGGCTGCGGCGCGGTTCCATCAACAGGCGGGAAACGTGCGTGCCGTCACGGCAGCACGATGAGCCGATCGATTGTACGGAGGTGTTTGATGGGGCGCATGTGACGGAAGCAATGCACGGCCCCGGGCGATTCGGGATTTCCAGCCCGGGGCGGTGCATCAGGCGTCCGGATGGGCGCCGTGTCGTGGAGTGATCAGGTGGTTCCGAGCAATCGGCGCAGGGCCTGACGGGCGGCATCGAACGAAAAGTGACGGGTGACGTTCGCCAGACCGTTGTCGGAGAGCTGCATCCACAAGGCTGGGTCGCGGTAGGCGCGGATGACCTGTGCGGCGAAGTCTTCGGGCGTTTCGGCGGTGAGCACGTCGTGGCCTGGTTCGGCGAACATGCCTTCCACTGCGATGCCAGTGGCGATCACGGGCTGGCCGTAGCTCATGCTCATGTTGACCTTGCCCTTTACGCCCGCGCCGTAGCGCAGCGGCGCAACAGCCAGACGGCAGCCATCGAGGAAAGGCTCGATGTCGGCGACGAAGCCGTGGAATACGACGCCGGGCAAGTCACCCAGTGCACGCACTTCTGCCGGCGCCTTGCTGCCGATGAGATGGAAGTGCAGTTCGGGAAGTTCGGCGCGGATCAGGGGCAGGATCTCGCGCGCGAACCAGATCGCGGCATCGACATTGGGCGGGTGCTGGTAGCCGCCGACGAACATGATGTCGGCGCGCTGCGCGAAATCGCGGCGACGCCCGAACACTTCGTGCACGTTGGAGAGGATGTCCACGCGCGCGCCGGGCGCTTCGCGTGCCAGCAGTGCTTGTTCCACCGGGCTGACCACGAGGGTGACGTCGCAGGCGCGGATCAAGGCCAGTTCCTGCTCCCGCGTTTTTTCTGCCGTGCGGGCCAGTTCCGCGTTGCCGGCAAGCTCGGCAGCGCGCTGTTCGCGCAGGTAGTGCAGGTCGACGGTATCGAACGCAAGGCGTGCCTGCGGCGCGTGCGTGCGCACCAGTTCCACGTAGCTGGAAGCGATGTAATGGCGTGCCACGAAGATCAGGTCGAAACGATGGCCGTGCTGGGCGAACCAGGACACCGGATCGGACAGGTGCGGCAGCCACAATACTTCCACGCCCATCTGTTGCAGGGCTGGCGTGTAGGTTTCGACAAAGGCGCGGTTGTCGGCGAAGAAGGTCACCGCGCAGCCGTCTTCCAGCAGAAGCCGGAAGATGTTGCACAGGCGCACCGAGCCGGAGTCGTGATCCGGCTGAGGCGTGGTGGCATCGATGATGAGCACGTGCTTTTTCGCTCGATGCTGGCGCGCGACGACGATGTCCGTGCCGGGAGCCGGGTGCGTGGCCAATGCCTGTTCCCAGCGCGACAGGAATTTTTCCTGATTGATCACCTGATAGCGCTTGGTGCCGGTGGCGGTGTCGGTGCCCGAACTGATGCCTTCGAAATGCACGACCACCGACGCGGGCTGGTAAAGCACGCGCAGGCCGGCGGCACGCACCTTCATCGCAAGGTCGGTGTCCTCGTAATAGGCCGGTGCGTAATGCGTGTCGAAACCGCCGAACTGGCGGAACAGCTCTGTGCGCAACGCGATGGCAGCACCGGAGCAGTAATCCACTTCGCGTACGAAGTTGTACTCGGGTTTTGCCGGATCATCGAAGCGGCCGTAGTTCCATCCCGAGCCATCGGAGAACACGATGCCGCCGGCCTCCTGCAGGCGGCCATCGGGATACACCAGCTTGGCGCCGGCCAGTCCCACGTCTTGATGCTGCGAAAAAGTATCGATCAGCGCATCAAGCCAGCCATCCTGGACGGCGGTGTCGTTGTTAAGGAACACCACGAACTGGCCGAGGGCGTTGGCTGCGCCGGCATTGCAGGCGCCGATGAACCCGGTGTTCTGCGGGTTGCGCTGGTAACGCAGGCCGCGTACCTGCGGCAGCACGCTGGCTGAATCATCGCTGGAGCAATCATCCACGAGGATGATTTCGTGCGCCGTGCGATTTTTCGTCTGCGCCAGCGAGCGCAGGCAAACCAGCGTGGCATCGAGGTGGTTGTAGACCGGGATGATGATGCTGGCGACGGGGGCATCGCTGCCGGGCAGGATCAGGTCATTGGCATCGATGGCATCGGGCAAGGGCAGGGCAATGCGTGCCGCCGAGGCCGGGTTCCCGCGCAATTGCTGTCGTATGCGCGCCAAGGTGCCGCGCAGGCCGCGTGATCGCAGGCTCAGCAATGCACGCTTCTGGAGCGAGGTCAGGCGTTGCCAGCGGAAACGCAGGCGTGCGATGGCGTTGGAAAGTACGCGGTTGGCATGGCGCAGCGGCCGCGTCATGCGCCATGAACGGCTGGCGAGGATGGCATCGCGATCGCGCTGCATCTCATCGCCGTGCGCCACGGCGGCGTGCAGCGAAGTGGTGAGGGCGGAGATTTCGGCCTGACTCTGCTCCAGCGCAGCGTGGTCATGCTCCCAGTTCTGCGTCATCGTTTGCAGCGCCTCATCCAGCGATAGTGCCCAGCGCGAGCGCGCCTCGAATTCCAGGGTCAGCGTTTCAAGCTGCTGACGCGTGGTGGCAAGTGTGTCGTCCAATGCGCGCGCCCAACCGGTGCGCTCATCGAGTTGGTGTTGAAGTGAATCGCCCCAATCGGCGCGCCGTTCCAGTTCGGTTTGCTGTTGGGTGATCAACTGCCGGGTTTGCGCGAGTGCGCCGGAGAGGCGGGTGTTGGCCTGCTCCAGGGTGTTTCGCGTGTTGGCGCAGATCGGATCGCCGGGCGTCAGCGCCGGCCAGTGCGTTGCAGCGGGCCGTGCGAGCACGCGTTCGTAGGCGTGCGCCATCGTGTCGGGAGTCGGTTGCGAGTGCGCGCGACGCAAGGGATCCAGCGCGCTGCGGTCACACAGCAGGGTTGCGAGTCGGGCGGCGATGGCATGGGCGACGGGGCGTTCCAACAGGCCGTTTTCGCCATCGCGGATGCGCTCTGCCAAGCTGCCAAGGCGAGTGGCAAGCACGGGCACACCGAGGCTCCACAGTTCGGAGAGCGTGTAGCTGAAGGTTTCGGCCACGGTGGCCGGGATCAGCGCCAGATCGGGTGCGAGCTGGCGGATCAGTTCCGGAAGTTCATCGCGCGAGTAGTCCATGCGCAGGTGCACGCGCGCGGTGCCGAAGAAGCGCATGCCGGCGCGACCAGCGCCGAGCAGTATCAGTTCGATGCCGGGGGGCAGTTCCGGAATCAGATCGGCCAGCAGGTCTTCACCCTTGCCGCCGTTGATCCGGCCCAGCACCAGTACGCGCAAGCCGGCGCGCACGGGTGGTTCTATCGGTGCGACGGGCACGGGCCATGCCGGGATGCCGTGCGGGATGGTGTGCGATGGCAGGGAGGCGAGGCGCGGCTCGATGCGAATCAGATTGCGTTGCACGGCCTGGTTCGGAAAGAACAGCGTGGCGCGGGCGTGCAGCAGGGCTGCCACGTAATCCTCGCGCAACGCGTGCCAAGCGCTGGTACGGGTTTCGGCGAACGGGAGTGTCGACTCGGAAAGATGCAGTGCCTTGTCCAGCGCCTGCGGCGAAAAATCAGCGGACTCATCGCCGAAATCCACATGCAGGTGCGGCCATAACGGGTAGTAGTCATGGCAGACGATGGATGTCGGCAGGCCGCTGCGAAGTGCTGCCAAACCATGGCCGATCAGCGAGGACACCATCACTTGCGCAACGCGGAATCGCCGCAACACCCGGATCAGCGCGGCCTCGTATTCATGCGATGCGATGGCGGTGGCCTCGATGCCCGATGCCAGCGGCCAAAGCGCCAGTGGTGCAGCGCGCAGGTCGTCGTGCAGTGCCAGTGCCTCGCCCGGGCGACGGCGTGCGCTGTCGCCGTGTGCCACCAGTGCGATGTGGCAGAAGGCGTTGCTGCTCGCCATCATGTTTTCGACGAAATACTGCACGCCGCCGCCCCAACCGTGCAGTACATGCAGCATCACCGGGCGTGCATCGCGTCCCACGGCAGTCGGAATGCGGCCATCCAGTGCCTGGATGCGTTGGCGCAATACGTCGATGGCGGCTGGAGGCGGTTGCGTGTCGTGATTTGCGGCAGGGGCGACAACGTAGAGGCTGTCGAGCGCGGCGGCCTGCAAACCCGGAGGCAATTCGCCGTCTTTCAGTTTCGGGGGAAGGTCGGCCAGCGCTTGAGCGCGCCACAGGCAGCAGGCCGGAAGCCAGGTGCGTGCGGGAATGGGCTCATGCTCGGCAAGCATGAACACGCAGGCATCGGCATCGTTCACCTGTTCCGGGCGCTGCAACCCGTTGAACGGATCCAGTGCCGGCATGGCATTGGAGAGCGGGAAGATTGCATCGAAATCCAGGTTGCGCGCCGCGCAAAGGCGTGGCCACCAAGCCTCTGGCAATTGCGTGTCCTGTGCCAGCAACACGATGTCGCGCTGCGGATGGGCCGTGGCACAGGCCTGCAACGCGGCCCAGGCCGACATGCCGGGCTGAGCCTGGAAATGCTCCACGCCGTCGGGTACGCCGGTTTCTGTCGCGGACGACGAGGCCGACATGGCGCTGGCGGCATGCAGGCAGAGAACGGGCGGCAAAAGGGACGGTGGGGTCAACGAACTACCGAGAGACTCGGCCCGAGGCAAAAGGTCTGCAATTATCCCTTCAAGCGCCCCGGGATCGCCAGACGACTCCGATACACTGTGCACAGGTTCGTTCCGTGATTTCGCATTGGCTGCCCGTCGCTCTCCCAAAACTTCGTCGAAAACTTCCACTCCGTCGCGCTGGCGCGTCTGGTTTCGTCGCCTGTTGCCGTTTGCACTGGCCGCTGTCGGCTTGCTGGCCGGGCTGCTCGGGCCGTATGTCTGGGTGGCAGATCGTCAGGTGCGCGAGGCGTTCGGCCGTCTCACTTGGCAGGTGCCCACGCGGGTGCTGGCGCAGCCGCTGGAGTTGGCGCCTGAACGCGCGCTGTCTCCCGAGGCGCTGGAGGCCGAGCTTGCTGCATCGCGTTATGTGAAGGACGAGCGCGCACGGCAGCCAGGGACCTGGTCACGCGATGGCGAGCGTTTCCTTATCGCCACGCGCGGCTTCACCGATCTGGAAGGCGCCTGGCCGGCACAACGTGTGGAAGTCACGCTCGGCGGCGGCCGGGTGCGCTCTTTGCGGGTGGACGACAAGGCGGTAGCGCGGGTGCGGCTGGATCCGGCCCGCATCGCGACGCTTTACGGCGAAAAGCAGGAGGAGCGCCGACTGGTGCGCCTTGAGGACGTGCCCACGCTGTTGCTGACCACCCTGCAGGCGGTGGAGGACCGCGATTTCAAGAGCCATATCGGGATCGACCTCAAAGGCATGCTGCGCGCAGCCTGGGTGAACCTGCGTCATGGCGAAGTGCGCCAGGGTGCCAGCACGTTGACGCAGCAGTTGGTGCGCAATCTCTACCTCACGCGTGAGCAGCGCGTCGGGCGCAAACTCAAGGAAATCCTCTACGCCCTCATCATCGAAGCGCGCTTTGACAAGCGCACCATCCTCGAGGCTTACGTCAATCAGGTGTACCTCGGGCAACAGGGCGGGCAGGCGGTGCACGGTATCGCGGCGGGCGCGGATTTCTGGTTCGGGCGTGAACTGGAACAGCTTTCCGAATCCGATATTGCCCTTCTGGTGGGGCTGATCCAGGGGCCTTCGGCACATGATCCGCGTCGCAAACCGGAGAACGCCAAGGCGCGGCGCGATCTGGTGCTGCGCGCCATGTTCGATACCGGATTGATCGATCGGGCCTCGTACGATGCGGCGCGCCAGCGTCCGCTTGGCGTTACTCGCACCGGCAGCCTCTCGCGTGATCGCTATCCGATGTTCATGGCGCTGGTGCGTGATCAGTTGCAGCGCGATTACACGCCCGATGCCTTGCGCGGTGCCGGCCTTACCGTGCTGACCACGCTCTCGCCCTCGGCACAGAATTCGGCCGAAGCCGCGGTTTCCAGCAAGTTGACCGAGCTCGAGCAGAAGGGCCGTCCGGCCTTGCAGGCGGGCGTGGTGCTTACCGATACGGCGAACGGAGAAATCCTTGCGATCGTCGGCGCGCGTGATCCGGGCGATCACGGTTTCAATCGCGCACTGGATGCACGTCGCCCGGTGGGGTCGCTGCTCAAGCCTTTCGTCTATCTGCTCGCTTTGGCGCAGCCCAACCGCTATGCGCTCGCCACCCGAGTGGAGGATGCCCCGATCACGCTGCGGCTTCCCGGCAATCGCACGTGGAGCCCGGAAAATTCCGATGGTCGCAGCCACGGTATCGTCACGCTGCTGGATGCCTTGGTCCACTCGTACAACCAGGCCACGGTGCGAATCGGCATGGATGTCGGGGTGGAACGGCTGGCGCGCCTGCTCGATGTGCTTGCCGCCATTCAGGCCACGCCGCATCCCTCGTTGCTATTGGGTGCGGTGGACCTGTCACCCTTGCAGATGACACAGGCGTATCAGTTCATTGCCTCGGGCGGGCAGATCCAGCCGTTGCGCGCGGTGCGTGGCGTGCTCGATCCCGGGGGCGCGCCGCTCAAGCGCTACGATGCCCAGCCTTCGGCACCGCAGCGTGGCGACACCATCGCGGCAAGGCTGGTATCGCTGGCCTTGCAGGACGCGGTGGCGCAGGGCACGGCGCGTTCGCTCGCAGCATCCGGCCATGCCTGGTTGAAGCCTGCGGGCAAGACCGGCACCAGCAACGACAGTCGCGATAGCTGGTTCGCCGGCTTCACCGGTACCCATCTGGCCGTGGTCTGGGTGGGCAACGATGCCAATCAACCCACCGGCCTGTACGGTTCAACCGGCGCGATGAAGGTTTGGGGCGATTTGTTCCGGCGCGTGCCGACCTTGCCGTTGCATGTGGACGAAGACGGGCTGGAATGGGCCGCAGTGGATGCGGAAGAATTCGCCCTCACCCTGGAAGATTGCCCTGGCGCGCGACGCTTTGCGTTCGTCGCCGGCTACCTTCCCGAAGAAACCCGCAATTGCCGCCTGTCGCGTCTGCGCCAGTGGTTCGGCGCAGGAGAAGAACGATGACAGGGAACGTGTTTCGCATCGCGGTATTGCTGGCCGTGTTTGCCACCTTGATGGCTTGTGCCAGCAAGCCCGAACCTCGGGAAACGCCCAGACCGCCGCCGGCGCCCGAGCGCGATGTGATCGCCGAAGTACGCGCCGCCGGCGCCGATGCGGGCGATGGTCTGGATGTGACGCCATTGCGTGATCCCGCCGTCACCGATCTGCGCGATGCCGCCACCCGGCATGAGGCCGCACGTGCCTACGCGGAAGCCGATGCGGCGCTGGTGCAGGCTTTGGG
>JAEXRB010000333.1 GCA_023438325.1 Pseudomonadota bacterium
GCCTTGAACGGCGTGCTGCTCAATGCCGACTTCATCGACAACTCCGCCGGCGTGGATACCTCCGATCACGAGGTCAACATCAAGATCCTGCTCAACGATGCGGTTGCGCATGATCAACTGGACACGCCGGCACGCAATGCCTTGCTGGCCAGCATGACCGACGAAGTCGCCCAGCTCGTGCTGTGGGACAACATTCGCCAGAACCAGGCGTTGTCGGTGATGGAGCGCATGAGCGTGTCGCGGCTTGGCTCCAAGCAGCACTTCATCCGCACGCTGGAAAGTCAGGGGTTGCTGGATCGCCAGATCGAGTATTTGCCATCGGATACCGAAATCGCCGAGCGCAAGGCGCGTGGCCAGGGCCTGACGCGGCCCGAGCTTGCGGTGCTTTTGTCGTACTCCAAGATCGTGGTGTTCAATCAGTTGCTCGATTCGGACGTGCCGGAAGATCCGTTCCTCTCGGCGGAGCTCCAGCGCTACTTCCCCGAGCCGTTGCGCGAGCGTTTTGCACCGAACATGCAGCGTCATCGCCTCAAGCGCGAAATCATCGCCACGGCGGTGACCAACTCGATGGTCAACCGCATGGGTGCGACGTTCTCGCTGCGGATGCAGGAAGACACCGGTGAAAGTGCTGCGCAAGTGGCCAAGGCATACAGCATCGCGCGCGTGCTGGTGGATGCGCGTGACCTGTGGAACGGCATCGACGAACTCGATCACGTGGTGCCGGAAAGTGTCCAGCTCGATGCTCTGGCACTGATCTGGACGCAGGTGCGCGGCATGACGCGCTGGCTGCTGAATCTGCCGGGCAAGACGCTGGATATCGCCGCCCTGGTGGAACGCTGCGGCGCGGGCATTGCGGCGTTGCGTTCCGGGTTGGACAAGGTGTTGAGCGAACAGGATCGCCGCGACTATGCCGACGCGCGTGCGCGCTGGCTGGACGAGGGTTTCCCGCAGGTGATGGCCGAGCAACTGGCTGCCATGCCCTTCCTTGCTTGCGCGTTGGATATCGTGCAGGTGGCACTGGAGCACGGCTTCGACGTGCTGGATGTGGCGAGCACCTACTTCGGCCTTGGGCAGTCGCTCAATCTGGCCTGGCTGGCACAGCGTCTTGACGAGCTGCCGGTGGAAGGGCGCTGGCATGCGCTTGCGCGTGGCTCGCTGCGCGACGAGTTGCAGACCCAGCAGAGCGCATTGGTGGCGCAGGTGCTGCACCACAGTGCTGGTTCGCCCTCCGAACGCCTCGCCGCATGGCTTGGGCGCGACGACACCGGGTTGCGCTTCACCCTCGCCATGCTCAACGAGATGCGCAACCAGCGCGAGATGGACTATCCCACCGCATCGGTGGCGCTGCGCCGGGTGGCACAACTGGCCGCGCATCCGACCTCGCAGAGCTGATGCACGCGCCCTTCGGGGCGCAGGAAAAGAACGCCTCGTACCGCAGTCTGTGGCGGTACGAGGCGTTTTTCATTTGGGCAGGGCAAGAAATCGACGCCAGATGTCTTGTCCTGCCGCATCGTAGTCAAGCATGGCGTCGACAAAGGCGCGTCGCTCTGCGGTGGCAACCAGCGGCTCGGGCAGCAGCGGATCGAACACCAGCGTGCGCAGGGCGTGATCGCCGATCAGGTAGCTTTCTCGCGCCGCGTTTTCCAGCGGCAGGGCAGGCAATCGCCCGAGTGAGGCTTGCAGCGACTTGCGGCCATTGCGATAGCCTTGCTCCAGCTTGTCCGCCTTCCAGAGACGGCGCGCACGGGTTTCGGTGCGAGCATCGAAGGCGCTGGCCACAAATACCGCTGCATCGCGCTCCAGACCCAGGGATTGCAGGCGGGCGCGGGCCAGCGATACTCCGCCGGTCAGGTTGTCGGGGCGAATGAAAAGGCCATCGTCGAGCGCGCGCATGCCGAGCAGCGCAAAGGCGCGTGCCCGATTTCTTGCCGCGCTGCGATCACCCCGGGACATGCTCGAAACGGAAACGGCGATCCAATCGCCTTGCCAAGGACGCAGGCGTTGCTCGGCATCGCGCCAGGACGCCACGTCGTTGCCTAGCGCGCGCGTGGCACGCCCCAGTCGATAGCTGCCGCGTTCGACATTCTCGATGCGCCCGCTGGCCTGCAACCGCGTCAGCGCCACGCGCATGCTGTTGGTTGAAATGCCGAACAACGCGCCGGCGCGGATCGCCGCTGCCGCATCCAGTGCGCCGCCATCTGCGGCGAGCAGCAAGCGGAGCAGGAGTTGTCTGGCGCTGGGTGATGTCGATGACACGGCGGCTGGCATGGGAGTGTTCTGGTTCGACTATGCATGTTTGCGGGTGTACATGCAGCGGTGCTGCATCGTTACATTACATCTATTGGCACATTGTGCTAATGATATGTAATGTTTTCGGCTTTCGGAGTCATGCCATGTCGGTGAAGGAGCATTTCCTCACGCACGAAGTCGGCAATCAGCCGCAACCGCTGCCACCCTGCAATCTGTGGCGGGTGGACACGCCATTGCAGGAGGCCGTGGCGCGCCATGGCGGCGCCTGGGGTGCCGGGCACCTGGATGTTCACGGCGCGCTGGCCGGTGGCGAGTTGATGGAGCTGGGCGATCAGGCCAATCGCCACAAGCCGACGTTCCATCCCTTCGACCGCCATGGCCGGCGCATCGATCACGTCGAGTTCCATCCGGCCTATCACGACGTGATGCGGCATGCGATGGCGGCAGGAGTGCACAGTTTTTCCTGGCGACACGAGGATCGTGCCGGTGCACATGTGGTGCGTACGGCCTTGATGTATCTCAACAGCCAACCGGAAGCGGGAACCGGCTGCCCGCTGACCATGACGCACGCGGCCATTCCCAGCCTGCGCACCACGCCTGCCATAGCTGAGGAGTGGATTCCGCGCCTCACTGCGACCCAATACGATGCGCGCGCCATTCCTGCGGCACGCAAAACCGCCTGTACCATCGGCATGGGCATGACCGAAAAACAGGGCGGTTCGGATGTGCGCAGCAACACCACGCGCGCGCTTCGGCAGGCCGATGGCAGTCACGAGCTGGTCGGACACAAGTTCTTCTTCTCCGCACCGATGTGCGACGCGCATCTGGTGCTGGCACAAGCCGAGGCGGGACTGAGCTGTTTCCTCGTGCCGCGCGTGATGCCGGATGGCACGCTCAACGCGGTGCGCATCCAGCGCCTCAAAGACAAGCTCGGCGACTGGAGCAACGCTTCCTCGGAAGTGGAGTTTCTGGGGGCGGAGGCGCACTTGGTCGGTGCGGAAGGGCGAGGCGTCGCCACCATTCTGGAGATGGTGGCGCTGACCAGGCTGGATTGCATCACCGGCTCCGCCGCCGGCATGCGTCAGGCCTTGGTGCAGGTGATGCACCATGTGCGCCAGCGCCGCGCATTCGGCCGCCTGCTGATCGAGCAGCCCTTGATGCGCAATGTGCTGGGCGATCTGGCGCTGGAAAGCGAGGCAGCAGTCGCCATGGCGATGCGGGTGGCGGCGGCCGTGGATGCCTCGCCACGCGATCCGCGCGAGGCAGCCTTTGCCCGCGTTGCCACGGCCATTGGCAAGTATTGGGTTTGCAAACGTGCGCCCGGTTTCGTCAACGAGGCGCAGGAATGCCTGGGCGGGATTGGTTACGTCGAGGAAAACATCCTGCCGCGCCTGTATCGGCAGGCGCCGTTGAATTCGATCTGGGAAGGCAGCGGCAACGTGCAGTGCCTCGATGTGCTGCGGGCTTTCCGCAGGGAGCCCGAAACACGCGATGCGCTGTTGGGGGAGTTGTTGCAGGCGCGTGGCGCGCATCCGGATTTCGATCTGCAACTGAACGCCCTGATGAGCGCCTTCAACGACCTCGACGCGCTGGAAATGCGCAGTCGTCATGTGGTCGAACGCATGGCATTGCTGCTGCAAGCCTCGCTGCTGTTCCAGTCCGGCCAGGCCGCGATGGCCGAGACGTTCTGCCGCGCCCGGCTCGGCAATGAACGCAGTCTTGTCTATGGCGCACTGGATACGCAGGCACCTGTCGCCGCGTTGATCGCACGCGCCCTGCCGGAACTTTGAGGGAGGTGCGCATGAACCTGCAACTTGGCCAATTGCTGGCGCAGCGCGCCGAACTGACGCCGCATCGTGAAGCCTTCGTGGCGTCGGACGGGCGCTGGACGTGGGCCGAATTCGAGCAGCGCTGCCGAGCGTTTTCCGCCTGGCTGATCGCGCAAGGTGTGCAGGAAGGCGATCGCGTGGCAATCCTGGCGCGCAACAGCGAGTTCCTGGTCAATGCGCTGTTCGCCGTGGCGCGCACAGGCGCCATTGCGGTGGTGATGAACTGGCGGCTTCAGCCTGCGGAACTTGAGTACATCCTTGGCGACAGCGATCCGGTGGGGCTGCTGTATGAGGATGTTTTCGAGGCGGTCGCGCAGGACTTGCAGGCGACGCGGTCGCTGCGGTTTTCGTTGTGTCGGGGCGGTGCGCGCGATGGCTATGCGGCAGCCATCGCAACGTCGACCGAGGGTGTTCAGGTCACGCGCGGGCCGGGCGGAAAAGCCTGCGCGGCCATCATGTACACCTCGGGCACCACCGGGCGTCCGAAAGGAGCGATGCTGCCGCACGAAGCGCTGGTCTGGACCGCGCAGGCCAATGCCGCCAGCCTGGTGTGGCACCACGATCACCGTTTTCTTCTGGTCGCGCCGTTGTTCCATATCGGCGGTCTTTCACCGTTGATCACGAATGTCCTGACAGGTTGCAGCACGGTGCTCCTGCCGGAGTTCGACCCGGTGAAGGTATGGCAGGTCATTGCCGAAGAGCGCATCACCACGATGATGTGCGTGCCATTGATGTTGCAGGCGTTGTTGATGGTGGCGCAGAAGATGCCGGTGGATGCTTCCAGTTTGGTCAGCGTGACCTGTGGCGCATCGCCCGTGCCTGTGGAGTTGATCGAGGCGGCCCGGGCAAAGGGCATTTTCGTGCAGCAGGTTTACGGCATCACCGAGTTTTGCGGGGCCACGTGTTTCTGGACGCGGGAAATGGGTATCGAGCACGCCCATACCCAAGGCAAACCGGCCATGTTCTGCGAGGTGAAGGTGGTCGATCCGATCACGCTTCAGTCGCTTCCCGGTGGCGAGGATGGCGAGCTTTGGTGTCGTGGCCCGATGTGCTTTTCCGGGTATTGGCGCAATCAAAGCGCCACCCAGGCGGCGTTGCATGCGGGCTGGTATCGCAGCGGCGACATTGCGCGCATCGATGCGCAAGGGTTTGTGGTGATCGTGGACCGGCTCAAGGATTTGATCATCAGCGGTGGCGAGAACATCTATCCGGCCGAACTGGAGGCGGTGATCGCCTCGTTGCCGGGTGTTGCCGAGGTGGCCGTGATCGGCCGTGCGGATGATCGCTGGGGCGAGGTGCCGGTGGCCTGTGTGGTACGTCGTCCAGAAGCTGCGATTGGCGCGGCAGATGTGGTGCAGATCTGCCGCGAGAAGCTGGCCGGGTACAAGTGCGTCAAGGCGGTGGAGTTCGTCGAGGCCTTGCCGCGCAACCCCGTTGGCAAGGTACTCAAGCAGGAGTTGCGCAGGCGCGGATCAGCCTGAGACATCGGCGCCGGTGAACGTCAGGCCGCCGGGGCCGCGTCATCCGTGCAGCGGCGGTGGCGCATGCCGATGCGCCTGTGTCAGTAGTGGCGGTCCACTGCGTAGCGCGTCAGGCCGCGCAAAGCTGCCGTCCAGTCATTGTCGGGCAGTGGCGCGAGCGCGTTTTCGGCAGCGCGGGCGTAGTCGTGTGCGCGTTGGCGGCTGTAGGCGATGCTGTCGGCCTTGTCGATGGCGGTCAGCACTTCGGGCATGGCCGTGCTGTCGCCTCGTTCGACAATTTCGCGCAGACGCTGGCGGGCCGGCGCTTCGGCGTGAGCGATGGCGTGGATCAATGGCAGGGTGGCCTTGCCCTCGGCCAGATCATCGCCGAGGTTTTTGCCCATCGTGCTGGCATCGGCGGTGTAATCGAGCACATCGTCGGCAATCTGGAAGGCATAGCCCAGATTCAGGCCATAGTCGTACAGGGCCGCGCCAAAGTGCTCGTCGGCATCGCACAGTGTCGCGCCCAGGCGAGTGGCGGCGGCGAACAGCACCGCAGTCTTGCGTTCGATCACGCGCAGGTAGGCGGCTTCGTCGGTATCGGGATTGTTGACATGCAGCAGTTGCAAGACCTCGCCTTCGGCGATGGCGTTGGTGGTGTTGGCCAGGATCTGCATCACGGCCATGCGATCCAGTTCCACCATCAACTGGAAGCTGCGCGAGTACAGGAAATCCCCGACCAGCACGCTCGCGGCGTTGCCCCAAAGGGCGTTGGCGGTCTTGCGGCCACGGCGCAGGTCCGATTCGTCCACCACGTCGTCGTGCAACAGGGTGGAGGTATGGATGAACTCGATGATCGCAGCCAGTTGCAAGTGATCGCGCCCGCCGTAGCCGAGCGCGCGCGCGGCGATCAGGTGCAGTTGCGGACGCAAGCGCTTGCCGCCGGCGCTGACGATGTGTTCGCCGATCTGATTGATGAGCAGCACGTCCGAGGCCAGTCGGGTGCGGATCAGCGCATCCACGCCGGCGAGGTCGTCGTGGACCAGGCGTTGGGTGTCGGCAAAGGAGAGCGTGCGCGCAGCGCGGGCTGATGCGGGGGAGTCTGCGATGGTCATGAGGCGATTATAACGGCCGCTTGCGACTTCTCCGATGGTGGCTCGTCGCGGCGATATACTACGGTGTCATCCCGCCGCCCCGTCGCGGCTTTCCGAAGGAACCACGCATATGGCGCGCGGCATCAACAAGGTCATTCTGGTGGGCAATCTGGGGGCCGACCCGGAGACCCGCTATTCCACTTCCGGTTCGGCGATCACGCAGATTCGCATCGCCACCTCCGAAAGCTGGCGCGACAAGCAGACCGGCGAGCAGCAGGAACGTACCGAGTGGCACCGGGTGAAGTTCTTCGGCAAATTGGCGGAGATCGCCGGCGAATACCTGCGCAAGGGTTCACAGGTGTACGTGGAAGGCTCGCTGCGCACTGACAAGTACACCGGTCAGGATGGCGTTGAGCGCTACAGCACCGACATCATCGCCAACGAAATGCAGATGCTCGGCGGGCGTGGTGGCGAAGGCGGCGGCAGTCGCGCCGAACGTGCGCCGCGCAGCGGCGGCTACGATGCGCCACGCGGTGGCAATGATGGTTTCGAGACGCGCGGTGGTGCCGGCTACGACGCGCCACGCAGCGGTGGATTCGAGCAGCGTGGCGCGCCGCCCCCCGGAGGGCAGCAGCGCGCGCCTGCGCCGTCACGCGCCCCGGCTGACGATTTCGGCGACGATGACATCCCGTTCTAAGACGATGCCCACCGCACTCATTACTGGCGGCGCCGGTTTCATTGGCGGCAATTTCGTGCGCGGAGCCATCGCCGATGGCTGGACGGTGATCAATCTCGATGCGCTGACCTACGCCGGCAATCTCGATACGCTTGCCGGCCTGGCAGTACCTGAGCGGCACCATTTCGTGCAGGGCGATATTGGTGACGCGGCGCTGGTGGCGCGCTTGCTGGCTGAACATCGTCCGCAAGCGGTCATCAATTTTGCCGCCGAAAGCCATGTGGATCGTTCCATCGATGGCCCGGCCGCCTTCGTGCAGACCAATGTGGTGGGCACCTTGAGCCTGCTGGAATGCGCACGCGACTATTGGCGTGAACTGACCGATACCGAGCGCGCCGCGTTTCGCTTCCTGCATGTCTCCACCGACGAGGTTTACGGTTCGCTGGGCGACACCGGCAAGTTCACCGAAACCACGCCGTATGCGCCCAATTCCCCGTACTCGGCCTCGAAGGCCGCGTCCGATCATCTGGTGCGCGCGTTCCACCACACCTACGGGCTGCCGGTGCTCACCACCAATTGCTCGAACAATTACGGCCCTTTCCAGTTCCCGGAAAAACTCATCCCGCTGGTGATCGCCAAGGCTTTGGCTGGAGAGCCGCTGCCGGTGTACGGCGATGGCAGCAACGTGCGTGATTGGCTGTATGTGGAAGACCATTGCGCCGCCATCCGCGCCGTTCTTGCCGGCGGTCGTGTGGGCGAGGTCTACAACATCGGCGGTGACGCCGAGCGTCGCAACATCGAGGTGGTGCATACGATCTGTGCGCTGCTCGATGCGCGTCGTCCGCGTGCCGATGGCGTGCCGCGCCACTCGCAGATCGTGTTCGTGAAAGATCGCCCCGGACACGACCGCCGTTACGCCATCGATTCAAGCAAGTTGCAGACCGAGCTGGGCTGGCGGCCGCAAGTGGATTTCGATGCCGGCATCGCACGCACCGTGGATTGGTACCTGGGTCATCAGGACTGGGTGAATCGCGTGCTGGACGGCAGTTACCGCATGGAGCGGCTGGGGCACTGAAACCCTGATCGAGATGACATGACATCGACTTCTTCGGCCGCGACCGATCGCGGCATCATCCTTGCCGGAGGCTCCGGCACGCGGCTGTATCCGATCACCCAGGGCGTTTCCAAGCAGCTCCTGCCGGTGTACGACAAGCCCATGATTTATTACCCGCTGGCTACCTTGATGATGGCCGGCATCCGTCGCGTGCTGGTGATCAATACGCCGCACGAACAGGCACTGTTCCGCACCCTGCTCGGCGATGGCAGCCAGTGGGGCATGCAGATCGAATATGCGGTGCAGCCCAGCCCCGATGGCTTGGCGCAGGCATTCCTGATCGGTCGCCAGTTCGTTGATGCCAAGCCGAGCTGTCTGGTGCTGGGCGACAACATCTTCCACGGTCACGGGCTGCAAGCCTCGTTGCGCAATGCCGCGCAGCGGACGGAAGGCGCCACCGTGTTCGGTTATCGCGTCAGTGACCCCGAGCGCTACGGCGTGGCCGAATTCGATGCGGATGGGCGTGTCATAGGGCTGGAGGAAAAACCCGCCAAACCCAAGTCGCACCATGCCGTCACCGGCCTGTATTTCTATGACGCCAAGGTGTGCGACTACGCCGCCGAATTGAAGCCGTCGGCGCGCGGAGAACTGGAAATCACCGATCTCAACCGGCGCTATCTGGAAGAAGGCACGCTGCACCTCGAACGCCTAGGGCGCGGTTGCGCGTGGTTGGATACCGGTACGCACGAGTCGTTGCTGCAGGCCGGTAATTTCATCCAGACGTTGCAGGAGCGGCAAGGTTTGCAGGTGTGCTGCCCGGAGGAAATCGCGTGGCGCAATCGCTGGATCGACGATGCCGCACTGGAGCGCCTTGCCACGCCGTTGGCGAAAAACGGGTATGGCCAGTATCTGCTCGCGCTGTTGCGCGGTGAGCTGGCATGAAGCTGATCGAAACCGGACTGCCGGGCTGCGTGGTGATCGAGCCGCGGGTGTTCGGCGATGCGCGCGGCTTCTTCTACGAAAGCTGGAACAAGGCCCGTTTTGCCGAGGCCGGCCTGCACATGACATTCGTGCAGGGCAATGTCTCCGCTTCCGCGCGCGGCGTGCTGCGCGGGCTGCATTACCAGTGGCCGAATCCGCAGGGCAAGCTGGTCAGCGTGCTGGAGGGCGAGGTGTACGACGTGGCGGTGGATATCCGTCGTGGCTCACCCACGTTCGGGCGTTGGACGGCGGTGATGCTCACGGCCGAAAACAAACGACACTTCTGGATTCCTGAAGGCTTTGCCCACGGCTTTGCCGTGGTGTCCGAGCGTGCCGTGTTCACTTATCAATGCACCGCCGCGTATGACGCTGCTGCCGATGCCGGCGTGCGCTGGAACGATGCCGCCATCGGCATCGATTGGCCATTGGCCGTGCCGACCCTGTCGGAGAAGGATGCCAAGGCGCCGTTTCTGGCCGATATTCACCCCGAACGCCTGCCGACCTGCACGCCATGAGGATCCTGCTTCTGGGAGCATCAGGGCAGGTGGGCTTCGAGCTGCACCGCGGTCTGGATGCCTTGGGCGAAGTCATTCCCGCGACCCGCGACGGTACGCTGCCGGGCGGTGGCGTGGCGCGTGCGGCGGATCTTTCCAATCCTGATGCGCTCAAGGCCTCGCTGGACGAACTCGCGCCGCAACTCATCGTCAACGCCGCCGCCTACACTGCGGTGGATCGGGCCGAATCAGAGCCCGTGCTGGCGCAGGCGATCAACGCCGATGCTCCTGCGGCATTGGCGCGCTGGTGCGCCGTGCACGGCGCCAAGCTGGTGCATTACTCCACCGATTACGTGTTCGACGGCCAGGGCACACGGCCTTGGCGCGAGGACGATGCCACGGCACCGCTCGGGGCATATGGCCGCAGCAAGCGCGACGGTGAAATCGGCATAGCGCAAAGCGGTTGCGAGCACCTGATCCTGCGCACCGCCTGGGTCTACGCCGCGCGCGGACACAATTTCCTGCGCACCATGTTGCGCCTGGCTGGCGAGCGCGATCATTTGCGCGTGGTCGCCGATCAAATCGGCTCGCCGACGCCTGCGCGCTGGATTGCCGCCGTCACCTGTGCGCTCGTGGCACGTTGGCGGGCTGGCGCCGAATGGCCTTCCGGCATCGTCCATCTCACCGCAAGCGGTAAAACGAGCTGGCACGGATTTGCAGAAGCGATTTTCGCGGCCGCCGTGGAGGCGGGCATGCTGGAGTGCGCGCCGACGGTGGAAGCGATTGCGAGCTCTGCTTATCCGACGCCGGCACAGCGCCCGGCGTATTCCTGCCTTGATACGTCCGCATTGCATGCACGTTTCGGTGTGTCCCTGCCGGACTGGCGCATTGGCGTGACCCAGACGCTGGCCGAAATGGCGCGTTGATTTTTATGGAGAACTTCGTGGCCCCTTTGATTCCCGTGATCCTTTCCGGTGGCGCCGGAACGCGTCTTTGGCCGGTTTCGCGCCGCGCCTTTCCCAAGCCGTTCATGCGCTTGGCCAATGGCGAATCGTTGCTTGGCCGCACCTTGAATCGTGCGCTGGCGGTGGCTGACGGCAACGAAGTGGTCACGGTCACCGGTGCGGACTATCGCTTCCTGACCGCCGACGAATACGCCCGCAGCGCGGTGCGCGATTTCCGCTCGCGCCTGCTGCTGGAGCCGGCCGGTCGCAACACTGCACCGGCCATCGTGCTGGCCGCACTGGATATCCGTGAACGTCATGGTGAGGACGCCCAGCTTCTGGTGCTTCCGGCCGATCACCTGATCGATGACGTGGATGCGTTCGTGCGCGACGTGGCGGCTGCACGTGCGCTGGCGGCGCAGGGTCATCTGGTGACGTTCGGCATCGTGCCGACGGCGCCTGAAACCGGATTCGGCTACATCCGCGCCGGCATGCCGCTGGAAGGAGGATTTTCCATCGATGCATTCGTCGAAAAGCCCGACCTTCCCACGGCCGAAAACTATGTGGCCGCCGGCAACTATTTCTGGAACGCCGGCATGTTCTGTTTCACCGCACGCGATCTACTTGCCGCCGCGCAAAGCACTTGCCCGGACGTCTTTTCCGCCGCACAGGCCTGTCTTGCCGCGACTGCGCGCCAGAGTGATGTGGTGGCGTTCGACAAGCCCGGCTTCCTTGCCCAACCCGATATTTCCATCGACTACGCCGTGATGGAG
>JAEXRB010000274.1 GCA_023438325.1 Pseudomonadota bacterium
ATCAGGTTGAACGGCATCATCCATTTGCCGAACGGCGCGGTCAGGAACTCCTTGGCGAATCCGCCCAAGCCCTTTGAACGCAGCGCGAAGAACAGCATCAGGAAGAATACGGAGAAGGACATGCCGAGCGTGGCGTTCACGTCGGCGGTCGGCACCGGCTTCCAATAAGGCACGCCGAGCAATTCCAGCGGCTTGCGATGAAATCGGCCGGAATCATCTTCAAAAGATTCATCAGCAGAATCCAGAAGAAGATCGTGATGGCGATCGGGGTGACCAGCTTGCTCTTGCCGTGATAGGTATCACGGGCCTGGCGATCAACGAATTCCAGCAGGATTTCGATGAAGGCCTGCCACTTGCCCGGCACGCCGGCAGTCGCCTTGCGGGTCGCCAGCCAGAAACCGAACACCATCAGGAAACCCATCAGCAACGAAGTGATGAGGGTATCGAGGTTGATCGTCCAGAAGCTGCCTTCGCCTACCTGAGCGGTAAGATTGTGCAGGTGGTGCTGGATGTAACTTGTCGGAGTAAGTTCCGCCTCGCCCGCCATGTGTCCTGAACCCCGGGAATGAATGGTTGGAAATCAGCGCCTGAGCATCGCCACGATCTGTGCCAGCAAGGCTGCGACCACGCCGCAGGCCAAGCCGAGCGGTGGCAATCGCCATACCGCGATCCCCAGCAACAGGGCCGCGATCAGCGCCAGCCATTTCAGCGCCATACCTGCCAGCAATCGTGCCAGCGCCGTTGCTGCGGCTGCGGGATCCTTTCCCGCAAACGTCAGCCACGCCGCCAGCCACGCTCCCAAGGCCAATGCACCACCACCGAGGGCCGCCGCCAGCGCATGCGCCGGGCTTGCGGCCAGCAGCGCCAATGCGACGACTGCCACCGCGACAACCTGAACGACCAGTACCCTGCGGGCCTCTCGTCGACCATGAGTCACGGAATTGAACACGGCTGCCTTTCGGTTGGGAGATGACGCTACGCCCTGAAGAAGCGGCAAAAGCGTCCTGCTAAGCCTTTCAACTATAGCAGGCAACTGGATTGGCGGGCAACTTCGTGCAGTGCAACATTTCCCGGACCGTGGCGAAACGCGGCGATATGACGCTTTGTTCTAAGGCCGGCATCACGCCGGCCCGGATGATCCGGCAGCGGCACCTGTCATGGGCAAACTCAGGGCGACGCAGAGCCCGCCGTCGGTTCGGTTCGTCACGCCGATGCGGCCGCCGTGTGCTTCGACGATCTCACGCGCCAGCGCAAGCCCGAGCCCCGTGCCATGGCGCTTGGTGGAATAGAACGGCAATAGCGCGTTTTCCAGCGCGGCCTGACTCATGCCGCTACCCCGATCCAGCACCTCGATGCGCAGCCCGTCTCCCCGGCGCCGCAGCATCAAGGCCACCGCTTCGGGCGCACTGCCCGATTCGTGCGCGTTCTTGAGCAGATTGAGCAAGGCCTGCTCCATCTGGGCCGGATCGATAGGCAGGTTGATGTCCGGCACATCACCCTCGATGATGAAATCCACCTGCGTGTGCAGCCTGTCGATCAAACCGGGCAGGTGCACCGACTCGAGGCGCGGCGTGGGCAATTTGGCGAAGCGTGCGTAATCGCGCAGGAAGCGCTCCAGATGGCGCGCACGTTCCTCGATGGTATCCAGCGCCATCGGCAGCTTTTCCAATTGCCCGCGCTTCAACAGCGCCTTGCCCGAATGCGCCAGCGAGGCGATCGGGCCGAGCGAGTTGTTGAGTTCGTGACTGATGACACGGATCACTTTCTTCCAGGTCTGCACTTCCTGACGCCGCAGTTCGGCCGTCATCTGGCGCAGCAGGATCAATTCATGCAGGCGGCCATTGAGGCGGAACAGGCGGCGCGCGAGGTGATAGATATCGTCCTCCTCACCCGCGCTGAACATGCCATCGCCACCGCGTGCAAATGCCTCATGTACGGCAGCCGGTGCTTGCGCGAGCAATTCGTCCAGCCCGCGGCCTTCGAGTTTGCGGCCCGCTCCGAACAGGCGCCGTGCGGCGAGGTTGCCCAGCACCACGCGGCGCGAGGGATCCAGCAGCAACATGGCGACCGGAGTGTTCTGCACCATCGTGTCGAGCAACAGCTCGCGTTGCACCAGCCCGAGACGCTGATCACGCAGGGCCTGACCCAGCGCATTGTGGGCGTTCACCAGTTCGACGACATCGGCATGGCGATCCCAGCGGATACCGAAGCTGAAATCCCCATCGCGATAGCCGGACACGGTGCCGGCGAGTGCACGGAACAGTGCTCGCAACGGCGCGAGGCTGCGCCATACCCACGCGCCCGCGACAGCGCCGACCAGCGTGGTCGATACCAGCGCTGCCGCCCATGCCGGCAACCAGTGCAACAACCACGCCGTGCCCATCGCGGCGAACGCAATACCGGACAGCACCAGCACCAGCACGTGGATCGCCAATGGCAGCGCCCGGAAAAAGTGCATGGCCGTCCTTGCCTCAGTCGCGCGGGATGCCGAGGCGATCAAGGCGCCGATACAAGGCTTGTCGCGACAAGCCCAGTTCCGCTGCGGCCTGTGCCAGCACGCCGCCGGCGCGTTGCAGTGCGGCTTGGATCGCGGCGCGGTCCGGTTCATGGGGGCTGGATGCCGGCGCCATCGCAGGTGCCGTCAGGCCCAAGGCAGCGGGCTCGATCCGTTCGCCGGACAACAGGGCCGCACGCTGCACCGCGT